>JBPEWS010000243.1:0-1859 GCA_052032465.1 Pseudomonadales bacterium | reverse complement strand
GAAATGCCGACAATAATGCGTCTATTGACGAGACTAAGCATGTTTGATTACACTTTTTTAAAGCGCTCATGTTAGCGCTTACTGACACGGAAAGTAAAGTACTGAGAGGGATCATGGCAATAACCGACTGGCCAGAGTTTGAGCGGCCTAGAGAAAAGCTCCTTGCGCATGGCGCAAACCACCTAAGCGATGCAGAACTGCTCGCTATCTTTCTACGCGTTGGCACACGCGGCAAATCAGCCGTTGATCTTGCTCGCGAGCTCATTAGCCATTTTGGCTCCTTGCGCGCCTTGGTTAACGCCCCACTAGAACAGTTTTGCGAAATTCACGGCATGGGTAGCGCTAAATATGTACAACTTCAGGCCAGTGTAGAGCTATCCAAGCGCTTTTTACTGCAAAACCTACAAGAAGGTGACGCCATCAACAGTGCCCAAGAAGCTAAGCGCTTTTTGCAGCTGCGCATGTCAGCCTATAAAAAGGAAGTCTTTGCGGCTTTGTTCCTCAATTCTCAGCATCATGTTATCAGCTTCAAAGAGCTCTTTTTCGGCTCAATTGACCAAGCGCCCGTCTACACTCGCGACTTAGTCGAAGCCACCATCAAGCAACATGCCGCCGCTTTGATCATTGCCCATAACCATCCCAGCGGCGACCCAAGCCCAAGCCAAGCGGATATTCATATTACTCGCAAAATTAAAGACGCCCTGGAGCTAATCGATGTTAAATTGCTGGATCATTTAATCATCGGCCACAATAAAGTCACGAGTTTGGCAGAATTAGGGCATTTATAGCTTGACGAACGCTCCGCCTTTGGTTTTAATAGCGCCCTCTTTGATGTTAATCACATCATGCCCGGATAGCTCAGTTGGTAGAGCAGAGGATTGAAAATCCTCGTGTCGGTGGTTCGATTCCGCCTCCGGGCACCATTCTTTTTCTTATCTTATTTACAATACCTGCTCGCCTCTCGCGACAATTCTCTATTTAGCCGTTCTTTCAAAGCTTTTGAATGTTTCGTCGTTTGAACTGATGCCTTGCATTTCGGCTGATTCATAAAAAATCGGTTACATTCTTTTAAACTTTCTTCACATTGTGTAGTCTAATCTAAATGCGAATCATTTTTGATTCTTGCTTCTGAGCATGTTGCTCATTTTTTAAGGGCTACCCTATGTTGTTATCACGCGTTAAACCCCTGCTGGCACTGATGTCGGCAACCGTCTTATTAAGCCAACCACTTACACCATTTGCCGCACCACCCAATTCTCCCCCTCAAGCGACACCGATTTTTGCCCACAAAGTACAAGCCCAAGCACTCTTCGATGAAGTCGAAGCTTTGGGATCATTGATGGCCAATGAGTCCGTTGAGCTAAGCGCATCGGTAACTGAGCGTGTGGTCGCTATTCACTTTGAAGATGGGCAACTGGTCAAAAAGGGGCAACTTTTAGTTGAGCTTGATGCTTCTGAGGAGCGCGCACTGTTGGCTGAAGAGCGAGCGATCAAAGAAGAAGCGCAGCGGCTGGTCAATCGTCTACGCCCATTAGTTGAAGATGGCGCCGTATCACCGTCAGTTTTAGATGAGGCAGAGCTTGAACTGCTGACTTCAACTTCGCGCCTAAGGGCGCTTCAAAGCCAACTGGATGAGCGGGTCATTAAGGCGCCTTTTGCGGGTCACGTCGGCCTGCGTTCGATCAGTGTAGGCGCTATGCTTCAACCCAGCACGTTAATCACAACGCTGGATGATACCCACATTATGAAGCTCGATTTTTCTGTGCCTGAGGTTTATCTACCGGCTTTAAAAAAGGGCAATGAAATCATCGCAAAAGCCAAAGCATACCCTGATGAGGTATTTACTGGCACCATTTCAA
>JBPEWS010000242.1:0-17940 GCA_052032465.1 Pseudomonadales bacterium | reverse complement strand
ATCATTATGGGTCGAAATACTTGGGAGTCGCTCGGCAAGGCCCTGCCGGGTCGTATGAATATTGTCATTACGACACAGCATGATTACGATGCAAAAGATGCAGTCGTTGTCGATAGCCTAGAGACGGCTATGGAGGTTGCCAAGTATCAGGCGCAAAATGATGAGGTCGATGAGATCATGGTCATTGGCGGCGCAAACGTATACGAGCAAGCTCTGCCACTTGCACAGCGGGTTTACTTGACGCATGTTCATCTCTTGCCAGAAGGCGATCGTTATTTCCCTTCACTTGAGGAGGGTGAATTTACTTGCCTTGAATCCACACGCCATGAATCCAAAACAGGCGTGCAGTACAGCACTGAGGTCTACGAAAAACAATGAATCGCGATGCCCTACATGATGCACTCAATGAGCTGCTTAAGCCAAAACTGTTTAAGGACTATTGCCCAAACGGTCTACAAGTGCAGGGTAAGTCAGAGATCAAAAAAGTCATCACTGGCGTGACAGCTTCACAGGCACTGATTGAGCGAGCCATTGAAGCACAGGCCGATGCGATTTTGGTGCATCATGGCTATTTTTGGAAAAATGAGCCAGCGGTTGTCACTGGCATGAAGCATCAGCGTTTAAAAACGCTACTTGAGCATGACATTAATTTATTCGCCTACCACCTGCCATTAGATGCCCACCCGCAGCTGGGTAATAATGCGCAACTGGCAAAAGTTTTGGGCATTTGCTGTGCTCAAGCGGTCTCTGATCGACCAACAGAGCTGATGTGGCAGGGTGAACTCGCTCAGACGATGGACGAGGATGATTTCGCTGAATTATTGCTTAATGAGTTAGATTTTAAGCCAACCGTGGTCTCTGCCAATAAACCGATTAAGACTGTGGCTTGGTGCACCGGTGGAGCGCAGAGCATGATTACCGAGGCGGCTCGCTTAGGCGTAGATGCTTATATTTCAGGCGAAATCTCTGAATCTACCGCACATGCGGCGGTTGAGCTCGGCGTGCATTATTTTGCCGCCGGACACCATGCAACTGAGCGCTTTGGCGTCAAAGCTCTGGGCGACTACCTCATTGAGCATTATGCTTTGGATGTCGCTTTTATTGACTTACCTATTCCTGTCTAGCGATGCCTTCGATCTGGGTTGATGCCGATGCTTGCCCAAAAGCGATTCGTGACATTATTTGCCGAGCGGCGATCCGAACACAGACGGCGGCTATTTTTGTTTCCAACCATTATGTGCCACTTGAACGCCATCCATTGATAAAACGTCAGCACGTTGAGCAAGGCTTTGATAAGGCTGATGATGAAATCGCGGGCCAGATTCAAGCTCAAGACTTAGTGGTGACGCAAGATATTCCTTTGGCTGATCAAGCGGTGACTCAAGGCGCATTGGCCATGTCCCCACGTGGCGATGAGTTTTCACCCGAGACGATCAAGTCGCGCTTGAATCAGCGTGATTTTATGGAGACATTACGCGGTGCAGGTATGGTGACCTCAGGTGGACCTGCAGCTTTTAATCAAAGTGATAAACAGCGATTTGCTAATGCCCTTGATCGCTGGTTGAATCAAAACCGATAACCGAAAAAGTCTTGTTATGAGCATCTTGCGTGTAGAGTCGACATTTACTGAACAATTGCCCGGTCAGGCGCAGCTTGACCCCAAGCGGCGCCAAACGCCAAAATCTTGCTGGGCTGCGGTAACGCCTCAAACATTCGCCAAGCCAAGTTTATTAGCCTACTCGTCATCGCTGTATGAGGCTTTAGGTGGCGCGGCTATTTTGGGCGAAGGCGATGCCTTTTTGTCCTTGGTGAGTGGTCAGGCGCCTTTGGCGGATATTCAGCCTTATGCTATGAACTATGGCGGCCACCAGTTTGGTCATTGGGCAGGGCAGCTCGGTGATGGTCGAGCAATTAATTTGGGTGAGGTGGCGAGCAAGCAGCAGCGTTATACACTTCAAATTAAAGGAGCAGGAGAAACGCCTTATTCCAGATCGGGTGATGGCCTTGCTGTACTGCGTTCGAGTATTCGCGAGTTTCTATGCTCTGAGGCCATGCATTACCTAGGTGTTCCGACAACCCGTGCGCTAAGCTTAGTACGCTCAGGTGAACAGGTCATGCGTGATATGTTTTATGATGGCCGACCAGAGCTTGAACCTGGAGCGATTGTTTGCCGAGTGGCTCCGTCTTTTATTCGTTTTGGTAATTTTCAAATCCATGCGGCTCGCCATGAAGAGTCGGTGCTTAAGCGTTTATTGGATTACACATTAGCGACACACTTTCCTCAGTTTGAGCCAGATGCCAAGGGCTATCTCAAGTGGCTTGAATGGCTGCGAGATCATACGATAGAGCTAATTGTTCATTGGATGCGAGTGGGCTTTGTGCACGGTGTGATGAATACCGACAACTTGTCGATTCATGGTCTGACGATTGATTATGGCCCATATGGCTGGCTCGATGCTTATGAGCCGGACTGGACACCGAACACAACGGATGCAGGGCAAAAGCGCTATCGTTTTGAAAATCAGCCTTATATTGCACATTGGAATTTTGTGCAATTAGCTCAGGCGGTTTACCCGTTGATTGGCGAGCTCGAACCTCTTCAAGTGATTGTCGATGAGTTTCCAACACGTTATCAGGCGGCTTATCGTCAGATGATGCTCAAAAAACTTGGACTTGAGCCTAGTCAAGGCGAGCGTGCCGATGAGCAAGATGATGCATTGATTCAGCAGTGGCTAGCGACATTATTGCAAAACCAAGCCGATTACACCTTGATTCACCGAGCGCTAGCTCGCTGGGATGGGGATATGGCAACGGTTCAGGCGCAGTTTGCTGAGTGTTTTTATCATGACGCGGTTGATTGGCCGGGCTTTTGCGCCGTGCTTGAGCTCTACGCTCAACGTGCAACATTCATCGCTGAGAAAACGCAGCGCATGAATCAGGTGAATCCTTGCTTTATTTTGCGTAACTTTTTAGCGCAAGAGGCCATCGAACAGGCGCAGGCTGGCGATGATTCCGGTGTATTGGCGTTATTTGAAGCGCTTAAATCACCGTATCAAGAAACAGAGGCTAATGCCCCATTTATCCGCAAGCGACCCGACTGGGCGAAAACAAAGGCGGGCTGCTCTATGTTGTCTTGTAGCTCTTAAGAGAAAGTAATTCTCGGCATTGAACGCTGACTTTTTTCGCTAAAAACCATATAACCCGCGTTATAAAGTCTGGCTTATACATTTTGTCTTGAAGGTAATGCGGGCCTTAGGATTCTTCGTTTTTCGGTTTCTTCTTTTTGGCTCTTGGGTGAGCATTATCATAGACTTTGGCGAGGTGCTGAAAATCCAAATGGGTATAGACCTGAGTAGTGGAAATATCGCTATGGCCAAGCAGTTCTTGCACCGCGCGCAGATCAGCGCTTGATTCGAGCAAGTGCGTTGCGAAGCTATGCCTGAGCATGTGTGGATGTAAGTGCTGCTCTAGGCCACGCGCTTTGGCGGCGGCTTGGAGGCGAAGCTGGATGCTTCTAGTGCTGAGTCTTTTTCCTTGGCGGCTAATAAATAGTGCAGGGTCTTTTTTTTGCCAACGCTTGCGATACGAGCTCCATTGGGTGATGGCTTGCTGCGCTTTTTGGCCAATAGGTGCGATACGCTCTTTTTGCCCTTTACCCACTACATGAACTTGCTCAGAGTTAGCCGTGACATCCACAAGATTCAGCTGCTGCAGCTCACTGAGACGAAGCCCGCTAGAATAAAATAACTCCATGATGGCTTGGTCGCGCCACCAGTGAGTTAGTATGTCGAGGTCATCTGTTTTTGGTGCTGGCGCATCCAGTAGTTGAGTAATTTGATCGATATCGAGTGTATCGGGTAGCTTTTTTTCACCTTTGGGTAGCTGGATATGAGCCGTTGGGTCATGGCGCACACCTTGCTGTTGTTGTAGGTAGCGATAAAAACGACGCAGGCTAGAGAGTTTGCGCGCTAGGGTTTTGCTAGCAAGCCCTGCTTGATGCTGTTTGCTAATGAAGCGCTGAACCATTGCCTCGCTGATGTCTTGCCAACAATTAATGGACGGATCCAGCGTTTCGATAAAGGCGCTGAAGCTGCGAAGGTCTCGCTGATAATTACTCGCCGTGTGAGGCGAGTAGCCTTGCTGCATGAGCAAGTGGTCATGGAAGCGTTGAATCAGTGGGTTCAACGCCGACATTAGTGTGGTAAGGTGGGTATGTGCTTGAGCATTTGCTGAAGCAGAACCTTGGCGAAAAAGTCGATGAACAAGGTATCTTGGTCACTCGAAAAATGGTGAGCATCGTCACTGCCAAAGACTAATAAGCCGAGTGTTTTTTCATTTAGACGTAGAGGAATGACGGCCGAGGATTTAATGCGGCTGGCACGCTGATCGAAAAAGTAACGCTTTTCAGTATCACGCAGTGGCCCGCAAAGTGTTGAGTTCAAGCTGCTAAGATGCTGGATGTCTTGCAGGGAGTCGTTATCGCCAATAAAGGTCAATAACTCATGGTCGCTCTCGCCTTCAGCCAAGACAATAAGACGCGCATGCGCCACCTGAAACACTTGGTAGCAGCTTTGTTCAAAGGCTGCTAAAAAAGCCGAAAAAGTATCGGCACCCGTGAGCTTTAATACCGCACGTTCCATTTTTTTGAACAGACTATCATTAACGTGACCATTGGCCAAAAGGTGCTGAATTTTGCCCTTCAGGTCGTCATTTCGTTGGCGTAAAAGCGCCATTTGCTTGTGCTGCAAAGCAGGGAAGCTCTGCGAAGGTTGATCAACATAAAGATCGACCAAGGCATTCCAAAATGAACCATTGTCCAAGAGTTGATCAGGGCTTTGTTGTAAAAACTCGATAACATCTTGGGCGTTGAGGGTTTCTTTTGGCATAGTGAGTTGCTCTTGGGTTATAAAATGAGTTGGCCGACAAACACGGTTCTTGCCGGGCCGGTCATCATCACAGGTGCCTCGGGGTCGTAGCCGTGATCAAAGGCAAAATCAATATTCAATTCGCCACCGCGCAATCGAGCGGTGACACCGTCATCGAGTAAGCCAAGGCATTGTCCGGCAACGATGGCGGCGCAGGCGCCCGTACCACAGGCCATGGTTTCGCCGGCACCGCGCTCGTAGACGCGCAAAAGCACTTCTCTGGTGTCCAGAATTTGCATAAAGCCAACGTTGACTGACTCAGGGAAGCAGGGATGCTGCTGCACGAGACGGCCTAGCTGTTTAACGGGCGTTTCGCGAATTGAGTCGACAACAGCAACGGCATGCGGATTACCCATCGAGACGCAGACAAAGTCGTAGGTCTGTCCATCGAGCTCGAGGCTGAGCTTTTCAGCAGGAGCAGGCTCTAGGATCTCTCGTTGTTGGGCTTGGCTTGGATCAACCGGAATTGAAGCCGCATCAAAGACCGGCGCGCCCATATTGACGGTTACCGTTTTATTCATGTTGACTTGCAGAGTCAGCGTTTGCGCGCCGCCCATAATATCAACCACGATTTCATTTTTGTAAGTGAGCTTTTCTTGCTGAACAAAGCGCGCGAAGCAACGTGCGCCATTGCCACAGTTGCCCACTTCTGAGCCATCGGCGTTGAAGATACGATAGTGGAAGTCTGAGGTCGGATGAACAGGCGGTTCAACGACCAGCATTTGATCAAAACCTACGCCGAAATGTCGATCAGACAATTGGCGAATATAGCGCTCTGAAAACAGTTTTTCACGCTTAGCATCGGGGATAAATTGAGTCACCGCATTGATGACAATAAAGTCATTACCGAGTCCTTCCATTTTGGAGAAACGAAGTTTCATATGCCTTAATCCTCTGGCAAGAGTCGTTCAAGCGCGAGTTGATCCGCGTAGGTTTCACGACGACGCACTAAATGCGCTTGGTCACCATCTACCATGATCTCAGCGGCTTTATTTCGACTGTTATAATTTGAGCTCATGACAAAGCCATAAGCACCCGAGCTCATAATGGCAAGGTAATCACCCGCTGCCAAAGCTAAGTCACGATTTTTTGCTAAAAAGTCACCTGTTTCACACACAGGACCAACAATATCATAGGTGGCGGTTTCGCGATCCAGTTGCTCAACAGGCAATACATCTTGCCAAGCGTCGTAAAGCGCAGGGCGCAGTAGATCATTCATCGCGGCATCAACAATGGCGAAGTTTTTGGCAGCTGTTGGCTTTAAGAAAACCGTTTGCGTTAGCAAAACACCGGCATTGCCAACAATAGAGCGACCGGGCTCAAGAAAGACCTTCAGCTTACGAGAGCCAATGCGGGTCTTAATTTGATCGATATAATCGGCAATGCTTGGGGGCTGTTCATCTTTGTATTGAATACCAATACCGCCACCAAGATCGACATGAGTAATGGTAATGCCGTCTGCTTCTAGCTGATCAATCAGCGCAAGCACACGGTCCAGCGCATCAATAAGCGGGGAGACTTGGGTCAACTGAGAACCAATATGGCAATCGACTCCGTGAATGTCTAAATAGGGCTGTTGCTGGGCAAAAGCGTATAAACGAGGCGCATCTTCCATCGGGATGCCAAATTTATTTTCCTGCAAACCCGTTGAAATATAAGGGTGGGTCTGTGGATCCACATCAGGGTTGACGCGAAGCGAGATCGGCGCTGGTTTTTCAAGTGACAGGGCAATATCAGCAATACGATGCAACTCAGCTTCTGACTCGACATTAAAACAACCGATGCCTAGCTCAAGCGCTTCTTGAATTTCTTCATCGAGTTTACCTACGCCTGAGAAAATGCTCTTGCTGGGGTCGCCACCTGCTGAGATCACACGTTTTAACTCGCCGATAGAAACAATATCAAAACCCGCGCCCAGTTTGGCCAGCACGTTTAATACCGCAATATTGCTATTGGCTTTCACGGCATAGCAAATCTGATGCGGCCAGTCGCCAAAGGCTTGATCGTAGCTTAAATAAGCGTCACTGATGGCTTGACGAGAATAAACATAGCTGGGCGTGCCAAACTCTTTGGCAATCTCAGATAGGGCTAGTTTCTCGCAATGAAGGATTTGGTTTTGATAGCTAAATTCTGTCATGGTATTAGGTTTATTCTGTCGTTACTTGGCGGTCAGTTAGGCCGTCATTTTGGCTAAGGCTCGGTTCAGACTCGCTTTCAGGATGTTCGGGATAATACAGCGCGCCTTTTTGCCCACAGCTGCTCAGAGCTAAGATAATAACTGAGCAGCTTAAAAGGCGGGCAATAAAGGCGGTGTGAGGATGGCTCATAGGCGAAGTTGTCGGCGCGCTTCTTTTACGGCTTCTCTGACTTGATCAGGAGCGGTTCCGCCGAAATGATTACGTGCGCTAACAGAGCCTTCTAGAGTGAGAACATCAAAAACATCCTCTTGAATACGCTCAGAGAACTGTTGCAGCTCTTCAAGGCTTAGCTCAGACAAGTCTTTCTTTTGCTTGGTCGCGTAATTCACGGCTTTGGCAACAATTTCATGGGCATCACGGAACGGCACGCCACGACGAACCACATAGTCCGCTAAGTCTGTTGCGGTTGAAAAACCACGTTTTGCCGCCTCACGCATGCTATCAGCATTGACCTCGATTGCAGGCAGCATCTCAGCATAGGCAAACAGCGAAAGACGAATAGTTTTGGCCGCATCAAAAATTGGCTCTTTGTCTTCTTGGTTGTCTTTGTTGTAGGCCAGCGGCTGTGATTTCATCAGCGTTAGTAGGTTCATCAAAGCACCATAAACGCGGCCAGTTTTACCACGAATTAATTCAGGCACATCAGGGTTTTTCTTCTGCGGCATGATGCTTGAGCCAGTGCAGAAGCGATCAGGCAGCTTTACAAATTGGAACTGAGCACTAGTCCATAGAACTAGCTCTTCACTGAATCGCGATAAGTGCATCATCACAAGGCTAGCGCAGCTACAAAACTCGATAGCAAAGTCGCGGTCGCTAACGCCGTCAAGCGAGTTCTGGCTAATGCTGTCAAAGCCTAAAAGTTTTGCGGTAATGCGACGGTCAATCGGATAGGTGGTGCCTGCCAGAGCTGCACTACCGAGCGGCATGACATTGACACGTTCGCGGCAGTCTTGCAGACGTGCGCTGTCACGCTTAAGCATTTCATACCAAGCCATCAAGTGGTGGCCAAACGTTACGGGCTGGGCTGTTTGCAAATGCGTAAAGCCCGGCATAATGATGTCGGCGTGCTGCTCAGCGGCATTAACAAGGGCGACTTGGCAGCGCTTAAGCTCATGCAAGATGGCATCGATTTCATCACGAAGCCAAAGGCGAATATCGGTTGCAACTTGGTCATTACGTGAGCGGCCGGTATGTAGCTTTTTGCCCACATCACCAATACGATCCGTTAGGCGAGATTCGATGTTCATGTGAATATCTTCCAGCGCGATTGACCACTCGATATTGCCTTGCTCGATCTCAGCTTTGATATGATTCAAGCCATCAACGATTTGTTGTTTCTCTTCAGAGGTTAATACGCCAACATCTGCCAGCATTGTGGCATGGGCAATTGAGCCTTGAATATCGTGTTTATAAAGAGCTTGGTCGAAGTCGATACTGGCAGTAAATGATTGAACGAACTCATCTACGCCTTCTTCGAAACCACCGCCCCACATTTTTTGTGATTGACTGTTTGTCGGCATAACATCTGGTTTTCTAAAAAAATAATCGATAAAGTATAGCGAAGCTAAATAGTAAAAAAAATAAAAGCATGACCGCTGTACCAAAAAAAACCACGGATGATGTAAGCCGCTCCCAGCTCATTCCCCTTTTATGTAACCCTGAAACGGTTATTGCCTTTCTCAGTATTGCGATCTTATTAAGTATTTTGTTCGAGGTTTTGCGCGTGCCGCTGCTCGAGTTTGATCTCATCCACATGCTGTTTTATTTTTTAAGTATTGCGGGTACCTTGTGCTTGGCAGGGGCGATTTTATGCTCCATGCGTGAGCTGGCAAACCGCTGGCATACAGGCCTAGTGGGCGTTTTAGCCTTGGCGATAGTGATTGTTTCTGCTGCCTTCGTGAATCTTTTGTTTTTTGATGCGCTCAGAAAAGCTGGCGAGCCTGCGCTACTGTTTATTTTGCGCGCCTCGATTATTAGCGCGATCCTGGGTTTAATTATTTTGGGTTATCTGCATTTGCAGGAGTCGATCCGTATCCATCGAGAGTTGGAGTTTCAAGGTCGGCTGAAAATGTTGCAGGCTCGAATTCAGCCGCATTTTTTATTTAATAGCTTAAATTCGATTTCCTCGCTGGTGATGTTTGATGCCAATAAAGCCGAACAGGCGATTATGGATCTGTCAGACTTGTTTCGCTCGACCCTAAAAGAAGATGCGCGGGCCACTATAGAATCCGAGATGAAAATCGTGAATAGCTTTATCCGTATGGAGAAATTAAGGCTCGGTGAACGGTTAAATGTTGAATGGCAGGTGGACAGCGACTTATTGCAGCAAGATATTATTCACTTATCGATTCAACCTTTGGTCGAAAACGCGATTATTCATGGTATTCACAAAATCCCCGAAGGCGGTACGGTGGGTATTAGCATCCAGCGCGAGGGGCGGCAGATTGTTGTAACGGTAACGAATCCCTTGGTGGGTGGCAAAGAAAAAGAGGGCGCGAGTGCGGGGACGCGCATGGCGCTGAATAATATTCGATCAAGGCTGGATGTGCTGTTCAGCAGTGAAGCTGAATTAGTTACGCGGGCAGAAAACGGTCGTTTTACTGCCTTATTTCGATATCCGATAGCAGGTCGAGACGAATAGTGAAGATTTTACTCTGTGATGACGAGCCGCTAGCCAGACAGCGCTTACGCTTATTGATTGAGCAAGAAGGTAAACACACGTTGGTGGGCGAGATTGAGGACGGCGCTCAGCTTTTATCCGCAGTAAACCAGCTGAACCCTGATATTGTGTTATTGGATATTTCGATGGCGGGATTAGACGGCATTCAAGCCGCTGATGGCTTGCAAAAACTGGCTAATCCGCCTGCTGTGATCTTTTGTACAGCGCATGACAATTATGCGCTAGATGCTTTTGGTGTACATGCGGTGGGTTATTTGCTTAAACCGATCAAGCGAGAAGAGCTGCATGAGGCGCTTCAGCATGCGCTGACGGTGAACCGTGCTCAGTCACGTAGCCTGCAGCAGCAAGAGCGTATGTCTGAGCAGTTTATCGTATCGCGCTCGCATCGTGGTTTAGAGCGTATTCCGCTATCGGATGTATTGGCCTTTAATGCGGACCATAAATATGTGCAGGTACTGCATCGACAAGGTGAAGTACTCATTGATGAGCCACTGAAAGAGCTTGAAAAGCGCTTTTCTGATTATTTTGTTCGAGTGCATCGCAGTACCTTGGTGCGCGTTGATGTGATCAAAGGCCTGCGAGCCATGGGCGAGGGCAAATTTGCCGTTGAGCTGGAGGGCACGCACGTTCGTATGCCCGTGAGCCGCCGTCATTTACCCGCTATTCGACAAATTATTCGCGCAGAATCATCATGACCCAAAAAACACTCAAGCTAGCGACTCGTGAGAGTCTACTCGCCCTATGGCAGGCCAATTATGTTAAAGCTCGTCTTGAGGCGCTAGGCCATGTAGTCGAGTTATTGCCGATCAAAACCGAAGGCGATAAAAAACTCGATGTTCAGCTTTCCAAATTTGGTGGCAAAGGCTTGTTTTTAAAAGAATTGGAGCAAGCCTTGTTGAATGGTGACGCTGATTTTGCCGTACATTCGATGAAAGACGTTCCTGTTTTAATGCCCGAAGGGCTTGAAATCGCCGCTATCTGCGAGCGTGAAAGTCCATTTGATGCACTGGTTTCAAACACCTATTCCTCTTTTGAGGCATTGCCCAAGGGCGCCAAAGTGGGTACATCGAGTCTGCGCAGAACGGCATTATTGCGCCAAGCAAGACCTGATCTTGAGATTGCTTTTCTTAGAGGTAATGTACAAACGCGACTACGTAAGCTGGATGACGGCGAATATGACGCCATTATTTTGGCAGAGGCTGGGCTGATTCGCCTTAAGCTTGAAGAGCGAATAGCGCAGCGATTACCTCGCGAAATTTGCCTTCCTGCAGTGGGTCAAGGCGCAGTAGGTATTGAAATTTGTTCAAAGCAATCGCACATTCGCGCCATTATTGAGCAGCTTGCTGATGACCAAACCCAGCGCTGCGTTCAGGCGGAACGACAAGTGAGTTTGCGCTTAGGCGGTGGTTGTCACTCGCCCATTGCGGTTTTTGCGCAGTGTGATTCTGGGCAGATGATTATCTCGGCTCAAGTCGCTGATTTGCAAGGCCAACAAGTGATTACAGCCAAGGCTCAGGGTGCAGAGCATGAACCGTTGGCACTTGGCGATCAGGTGGCGGATATTTTGCTAGCTGAGGGCGCAGCGCAGTTATTGGCCAGTTTTGAGCAACATGAATGACTTGGTGGTGGTGACGCGGCCAGAGCCTGAGGCGAGTCAGCTTGTCGATTGGCTGGCCAAGCACCAAATAAAAGCGATGGCTTTACCGCTATTAACCTGCCAAGCGCTTAAGCCTAAGGCCCAAGCTGAACAGCTGGCTATGATGCAAAGCTGGATAATGCATAAGCCGCTCGTTGATGCGGTGATCTTTATCAGCAAGCGCTCTGTGCGTTATGGTTTGCCTTGCTTGGATGAGACGATGCGCACATCACCCATGTTTGCAATTGGTCAAGCTACGGCCCAGGCGCTGATGGATGAAGGCATTGAATCGAGTTTCGCGCATCAGTTTGATAGTGAGCATTTGCTTGAGCTCTTGAAACAACAGGCAACGAGCTGGCAAGGCAAGCGTGTATTGCTGGTCAAAGGCTTAGGTGGGCGAACACATCTTAGAGAAGGGTTGTTGGCCTTGGGCGCGGATGTACATGAGTTTTGCTGCTATCAGCGACTCCCCACTGAAAGCTTGGATTTTCAGCCTCTTTGGCAGGCGCATAACGTAAAAAATAACATTTGGCTATTGCTCACCAGTGGAGCGGCGTTGGATAATCTGGTACGCTTGAGCACGGCTATGTTGCGAGAAGTCTGCTCGGTTTGGGTGCTTAGCCCTAGACTGGAAGCGATGGCAAGGCGTCACGGGTTTCGGCAAGTTGAAGTGTTGTCGATGCCGATACCTGAACATATTTTGCAACGCCTGCAAACACAGCAAAACTGAACAACGCCGGCACTTTTTCAGTGCTTATAGACGTTGATATTTGATCTACTATTTCATCACAGGAGGAGTCCGTGACAGAACAACCTATGGCAAAACCAGAAAACCCTAAAGTGAAACGCGGAGTTGTCGGCAAGCTTTTCTTTTTGCTGATTATGCTCATTATCGCGGGTCTGGCGTATCTCTTTATTGCTCGCCCGGTTGATTTTCAGTCATTGATTGACCGTGGTAGCTCGTTGGTGGGTTATGAATCACCAAGCGCAACAGAGCAGCCTGCAACTGCCGAAGAAAGCAGCGAGTCGGTATCAGCAGCCGAAGCGTCACAGTCGTCAGCGGAACAAACGAGTGAAGGCTTATTGTTCGAAGAGTACCCAGCGACACAAACAACAGCAGACGCGAAGCAAGCTGAACCAGCCGAGGCGGCTGAAAGCACGGCTGAAGCTCAATCTCAGGATGGTGGTGTTGACTCAGGTGAGCTGGCGCAGGTGACGCCAACTTCAACGGCTAGCGTGACTGAAGAGGCGAGCGAGGCAGAAGAGGCTACGGCAGTTGTATCAGCGGCAGATCAGGCGGCTCAGCAACAGGCAGATTATTTTGCTCAATGGCAGTCGAAAATGACGCAGTCGGCTGATTCGATCAAGCTCGGTGAGGCGCAATCTTTGGCCAAGCTGGCTAACCAAGTCAATTTATTAAGTAAAGATGCGAGCAGTGCTTACGCTTTGCTTGAAGCCAGCGATGCGGCTTTGGCCGAAGTTTCTGGTCAAAACGTAACGGAAGTGCGCGCTCAGCTGAATGATGCGATCACTGCGCTCAAAGCGGCTAGCAAGATGGATATTGAAGGCATGTATCTAAAGCTCGACAGCGCAGCTAAAACCATCGCTCAGCTACCTATGCAAAGCAAAGTAGAGCTGGCGGATGTTGCTGCTGAGCAAGAACCAAGCTTTATAAAGAAAGCATTGAACACATTGTTCACGATTAAGCAGGTTAGCGAGCCGATTCAACCACTACGCACGGCAGAGGATGAGTTTTTGATTAAGCAGCATTTTGCCTTAACAGTTGCTCAGGCGAAGCTTGCATTAATGCAGAAACAGCCAGCGATTTTTGCCTCAAGCGTAGCAGAATCTGCGGCGGTATTGGAACAGAACTTTTCGGCAGATAACCCGACTGTGCAATCAGTTGTGGAATCATTACAAGGTTTGCAGAGCCAAGAGCTTTGGCCTAAAAAAGTGGATTTGAGCGAAATCGTTGCCTCGATTTCAGCTTTGTCGGCTGAGTAAGCGGAGACAAGCATGAAAACAATGAAATATTTTGGCTGGATTCTGGTCGCTTTCCTTTTGGTTGTGTCGGCCCTTGCTGTTTTGTTTATTGAAGACAAAGGCTATGTCTTAATTAATTGGCAGCAAACCGTGGTTGAGATGAACCTAGTGGCCTTATTGCTTTGTGTTTTGGTCGCTTTCTTGCTGCTTTATGTGCTCAAGTGGGTGCTGATGGTGCTCTTGGGTGTGCCGATTCGTCGTTGGTTGCAAAAACGTCGCCAAGTGACGGTTCGTGAAAACATAAAAAAAGGCCTGCTGGCTTTAAACAATGGCAACAGTACTAAGGCGCATAAATTGCTTCAAAAAGCAGCAGCAAAGGCTGAGATTCCTTCATTAGTGTATGCGCTAGCGTCTGATGCCGCTGAGGCTGGTGGTGATCACTATCAGGCGGATGCTTTATTGGAAGAAGCGGCTGATGATGAAGACTTTATTAATTTGGCTAAGTATGAGCATGCCACGCATTTAGTGGCGCGTGGGCAATATACGCAGGCCTTATCGCAGCTTGAGGGCTTGAAGTCGAAAACCATGAAGGGCTTGTTGTCGAGCCAGTTGGAATGGGTGTATGAGCGACTCGGTAAATGGCCTCAGCTTGCGAAACTCATGGCTGAGCGTAAAGAAGTTAGTCCAGAGTTTGCTGAAATTGAGGCGGATGTATGGATGAATTATCTTGATCATATCGCCGAAAATGCCGCAGGTGCGGAGGCTGTGCATCAATTGCATCACGCTTGGGGTACTGCGCCAGAGCGTGTCAAAACAGAGCCTGTGGTGATTAGCCATTATGCTTTGCTATTGGCGGGGCTTAAAGACAATGAAACGGCTTATGGCGAGATCACTGAGGCGTTAAAAGCGAACTGGGATGATGCGCTGGTTTATGCCTATGGCTTGGTTGAGTCACAGCCGCAAAAGCAGCTGGATCAGGTGTATCAGTGGATTGAGCAAAAGCCAGTATCAGGAGCTCTGTATCTTTCTGCAGGTCGCGTGGCTGAGCGAGCAGGTGATACGAACCTGGCTGAGCAATACTACGAGCAGGCGATTGGCTTAGGCGAAGCGGAAGCGGCCTTTGAGCTCGCCCGCGTTAAGCAGGAGCTTAAGCAGCCAGAAGCGAGCCTTGAGCAACTACAAACCTTCTTCACTCTGCAGTCACAATAATTGACTATGATTCAAACGGCGGTTGCATATGTGCATCCGCCGCTTTTTTCCGTTAAACTAATTCGCCCTAATTTTTGAGAGAACACATGTCAGGCAAAGAAATGCATGTGATGCCGGACGTTACAAACTCCGCTCAATCACCGTATAAATCCACCTTGGACTGGGTGGGAATGAGCAATATTCATCTTCCTACACGTGTTAAGGATAGCCAGCAAGGCGTCATTGCTGCCAGCACATTTGTCGATACTTATGTGAGTTTGGATGATGCAAATGCCAAGGGGATCCACATGTCTCGCTTGTTCCTTGCTGTTGAGGATGTGTTTGAACAAGGCGCTATTTCCTTTGCAACGCTAAAGCAAGCAACGGAGCGTTTTTTGAGCACTCACGAGGGCTTAAGTGAGAGCGCGTACATTAGTTTTCAGTTTGACTTATCCCTAAAGCGCGACGCACTAAAAAGTGATAATTCAGGCTGGAAAGCCTATCCATGCAAGGTGGTTGCTATTCAGCGAGGCGAAACCTTTGAGGTTGAGCTGCAGGTGGATGTCCCTTACTCGTCAACCTGTCCTTGTTCAGCAGCGCTGGCAAGGCAGTTGATTCAAGAGCAGTTTGAGAATGACTTTGACCAAGCGCAAGCGCTGGATTTTGACTCAGTAGTTGAGTGGCTAGGCAGTAAGCAAGGTATTGTGGCAACGCCTCATAGTCAGCGTAGTATCGCGCAAATTAAAGCAAAGCTTTCAGAGGGCTCTGAAGATGGCTTGCCATTTTCTGCACTGATTGACGCCGTAGAGTCGGTTTTGAAAACGCCTGTACAGACGGCGGTGAAACGTGAGGATGAGCAAGCATTTGCGCTACTAAACGGTCAGAACTTAATGTTCTGTGAAGATTCTGCGCGACGCATCAAGTCAGCTTTAGATGCCGAAGCGCAGCTGACTGATTTTTGGGTTCGTGTGAATCACTTGGAAAGTCTGCATGCCCATGATGCTGTAAGCGTGGTGACTAAGCATCGCGATCAAGGCTATCCTTCTCTGCCGTAGTTTCGCGTGATTTATACCCCAGTTGAGCAACTGCTGAGCGATGGCGAGTTTCATTCAGGGCAAGCGATTGCCGATCATTTAAAGGTTTCGCGTGTTGCTGTCTGGAAGCAAATTCAGCGCTTGAAAGATTGGGGGCTGGAGCTGGAGTCAGTGCGAGGCAAGGGTTATCGCATTCCTGGCGGGCTCGACTTGCTTTGCCCAGAACGAATTACGGGCGACCTGCGTCATGATGTTCAGCTGGTGCTGGAGCGCTCTGTTGGCTCAACTAATGACGTTGTTCGAAAGCTGCAAACCGACAAACCCGTCTATGTGCTCGCTGAGCATCAGCAAAATGGTCGAGGACGTCATATGCGTCCTTGGTACTCCCCCTTTGCAAGTAATATTTATCTATCAACAAAATGGCGCCTAGATCAGGGGATCTTGCAGGCCCATGGTTTAAGCTTGGTGATTGGCTTGGCAATTGCTCGCACAATGGAGCGGGAAGGGCTGGGTGGAATTCAGGTCAAATGGCCCAATGATATTTTGGTGGATGGTCAAAAAATAGCGGGCGTTTTGATTGAGCTTGAAGGTGATTTGATGGGCTCAACAGAAGCGATCATTGGCATTGGTATTAACTTTCATTTGCGTGACCGATCCTCAATCAGCCAGCCAGTAGCAGATCTTAAACAGCTGGGCTATGAGGCGGGGAGAAATCGCATGATTCATCGCCTAATTGAGACCTTGGAAGAAACCAAAGCGCAGTATATGCGCTATGGGTTTTCTCGATTTCGTCCATTATGGCAGCAGTATGATGCGCTGTGGGCGAAAAAAGTCCATACCGAGAGCGGCAGGATTCAGTTGATCGGACAGGCTCAGGGGGTGGATGATCGCGGCGGTTTAAGAATTATGGATGAGCAAGGCGTAATGCGGGTCTGTTATGCTGGCTCGATTGTTTCTTATTCAGAGTCATGACCATGGATTTATTGATCGATCAAGGCAATACAGCCACTAAGTATCATCTGTGGCAGGGTGATCAACTGATCGACCAAGGCGAAGTCGCAAACCAAGCGATTGATTCGTTTGATTGGCCTAGTGCTGATCAAGTGGTGTTGGCATCAGTTGCCAAATCGCAGTGGCGCATAGCATTACTAGATCGCCTTGAGGAGTTGAATAGGTCGTCTTTAAACCTGATAGAGCTGCATAGTGAGCCTGTCTTTAAAGGCTTGGTTAATGCTTATCAAGACGCAAGCCAAATAGGTGTGGATCGCTGGCTTGCATTAATAGCTGCAAGAGAAATCTGCCCTATGGGCGTGGATCTGATTAGCCTTGGTACGGCCATGACGATGGATCGAATTGAAATAAATGGAAAACATCGAGGAAGTCGTATTGCGCCTGGCTGGCAAATGATGCAGAATGCGCTGGGTCAAGAGACGGGTAAAATCTCATTATCTGAAAAGAATGAGAAAACAAGGATGGAATTTGGCGTTAATACGCAGCAGGCCGTTACGTCTGGTGTTGAAACGCTCATTCGCGGCGGCTTGAAAAGCTGGCTAGATGAGGGGTCGCAATCTGTGATAATCACCGGTGGCGGCGCAAAATTTTATCTGGATCTTTGGTCTCGGTATTCTGTTATTTGGGCGCATGACTTGGTCTTGCGTGGAATGAAAATTTGGCTGAATGCAGAAAAACCGAAATAAATAGCGTTTTTTTTGGAATAACTATTGAAGGATGAAATTTTATTCCGTAAAATCGCCCACCTGTTTGTATGTGCTGGCGTAGCTCAGTTGGTAGAGCAACTGACTTGTAATCAGTAGGTCGTAGGTTCGACTCCTATCGCCAGCTCCACAAACAAACGGTTTAGGAGGGGTTCCCGAGCGGCCAAAGGGATCAGACTGTAAATCTGACGCGAAAGCTTCGATGGTTCGAATCCGTCCCCCTCCACCATTTACAGTAAGAAATCTGAGCGGGTTTTGCGGGTATAGTTTAATGGTAGAACCTCAGCCTTCCAAGCTGATGACGCGGGTTCGATTCCCGCTACCCGCTCCAATAAAAGCGCTCATATAGCTCAGGCGGTAGAGCACTTCCTTGGTAAGGAAGAGGTCACCGGTTCAAGTCCGGTTATGAGCTCCAGTCTGGTGATTAACGAAACTGTTGAGTGTTCAACAAAGAGGTATTTTATGTCAAAGGAAAAATTTGATCGTAGTAAACCGCACGTAAACGTCGGCACAATTGGTCACGTTGACCACGGTAAAACGACGCTAACTGCAGCACTAACCAAAGTATGTGCAGAAGCCTT
>JBPEWS010000241.1:0-7287 GCA_052032465.1 Pseudomonadales bacterium | reverse complement strand
CGCAGGTTAAATTATCTTGAGTTAGGCCCCAGCCAGCATAAAAAGGAAGGCCGTATGTGGTCACAGATTTGCCATGCAAAAGCGCTTCAAAGCCGACCAACGAGGTCATTACATGTACCTCGTCGACTTGTCGAACCAGCTCGATCAGGTTGGCCTTCTCCAGTAAAAGATCTGTGCAGCGATCGGTGACTTCTTTGGGTACGGCGCCTTTTCGGTTGCCAACAACGACATCAGGGTGCGGCTTGAAAATAATGAACGCCTCTGGATGTTTGGCGCGAACGGTTTCAATAAAAGCTCGGTTGGTTTGAAATGGCGACTGGCCGTAAATAATGGAGGCATCGCCTTCAACCTGGCCCACCACAAGAATGGTTTTTTTATTATCAGGCAGCTGGGCGGAATCAGAAAAACTGGCGTCGTTATATTT
Source organism: Pseudomonadales bacterium (assembly GCA_052032465.1). Taxonomy (GTDB): domain Bacteria; phylum Pseudomonadota; class Gammaproteobacteria; order Pseudomonadales; family JAXHSS01; genus JAXHSS01. The sequence continues at coordinate 6,863 of JBPEWS010000241.1, read as the reverse complement.
GGAAATGGAAGCATTCAAGATCGCCTGATGCAGACGTTCAGCTCGGTTCAGCAAATAGGGCGTAAATTCGGTGTTTTGCAGGTAATGTTCAAGATCGGACGGGGCGTTGGCGTTAAAATAGATGCCGCGTTTATCCAGAACCAATGAGCAAGGGCGAGCCAGGTTTGACCCAAGGCCAACCGAGCGCAAGAAGCCGTCTTCAACTCGCGTATGATGAGCAATTTGATCCAGCTCAACTTTGATTGCGGCAGAATGTTGGCCCCAGCTGACGACTTCGGTCTGCTCGTCGATTTGTTCAAGGTGTCGTGGTTTTAGCTGTCGAACAAAACGGCGCTCATGATTGTAATGCAAGTAATGTGGCATAAAGCCCTTTTTCCAAAGGCTAAAATGAACGCTTAACGACCGATTGGCGCGTTGCTGTGCTTGATGCCGTTGATCGTGAATTAAGTCAACGGCTTGTTCAAAAGTGATTGCTTTGCCTGTGATGGGATCTACATAGCGGCTGTATTCAAAATAAGCGGCGGCAAATAACAGATGCTTGCAGGCGATTTTTTTGCGTCGCGCTACAGGCTTTGTATCGGTTGTTAATCCCCAGCTTGAATAAAAGGGTTGGCCAAAGCAAAAGACAGGAATATCAGCAAAAATCGCCTCCATACCGAGCTGGCTGGTCACCACAAAGACGGCATCTATTTGAGCAAAAACATCCCATGGATTCGGGTTGCCCGTCAATAGTTTTACGCGTGGATGCGATAATAAAGGATGGTTTTGAAGGTAAGATTGCTTGGTGCCTAGCAAGACATCAGGATGCTGCTTCACATAAACCGTTGCCTCGCTATCGTGGTCAATCGCCGCTTGTAGCATCGCATCGAAATCTGCTTGATCGCTACCGCCCAAGGTGACCGAGGCATCGCCCAGCGTTTGGTCAATGACCAAGACCGCTGAAGAATCAAGCTTGGGCGGGTTGGCATCAAAGCAATTGTACTTAGACAGCTTTAAGGTGCTCAGCAATGTAATGGCTTGCTCTGCACGGCGCTTTACTTGCTCATCAAACCAATCAGGGTGGTTAATCAGGTTTTCAATCAAAGAGGGTGAATTGGCGTCGTAGTAAATGCCAACAGGATCAACAACCATGCCAATGGCTGGCTCGTTAGATGCGCCAATTCCGACAGAACGTAAAAAACCATCTTCAATGGCAATATAAGGAAGATCACAACGTTCGGAAAGGGCGATAGCACTGGCCGCAGTCGATTTTTTGCCCCAGCCCATCACACTATCAAAGCCACCAAACGGGTGTGTGCGATAGTAAAAAAAAGAGGCGGTCTCAGGGAAGAAGGCATCGAGGTTGTCGATGCGACGAATTCCGTTTGAGAGTATAGCAGTGCGTTGAAATAGCATAATTGTCCAAGTGGCTTTGAGCTATTGTATAAATTCAGGTTGGGAGTGCAAGACGTGTTTCTTTTCGACACGCCCAAGAAGCATTGCTCTTAGTGGGGTACTGGCAATATGAAAAACTTTGAATTACAATCCAAAAGCTTTTTTTCAATTCTCATTATGAGGTAATTAACTATGTTCGTTCTCTTTAGTGTGATCCTTGTCACGCTTTTGTTCGCGTTCACTAACCTATCTCTTGCTGTGCTTACAGCAGTGATTGGTGGTTTGGTCGTGGCCAAAGCGTTGTTCTTTGGTGGTGTAGCTTGGTGGGCCTTGCTATTGATCTTCTTGCCGCTTGCGGTGATGAATATTGATGCGCTACGTAAGCAAATTACGGGTCGTGTTTACGCGATTTTCCGTAAAGTAACGCCAAAGATGTCTCAAACAGAACAAGAAGCTATCGATGCAGGTACCGTTTGGTGGGATAAAGACCTATTCAGCGGCAACCCTGAGTGGAAAAAGCTTCTCGATGTTCCGCCAGCTAAACTTTCAGAAGAAGAGCTTGCGTTCATCAACGGCCCAGTTGAAGAGCTGTGTGCCGCGATTGATGACTGGGAAATTACGACCAAGCATCATGAAATTCCAGAAAATGTCTGGGAACTCATTCGTAAGCACCGCTTCTTCGGCATGATTATCCCGAAAGAATACGGCGGCCATGACTTCTCTGCTTACGCACAGTCTCAAATCGTAATGAAAATTGCGACTCGCTCGATCAACGTTGCCGTTGTGGTTATGGTACCTAACTCATTAGGTCCAGGTGAGCTATTGCTTCACTTCGGTACACAAGATCAGCGCGATCAATATCTACCAAAACTAGCGACAGCTGAAGAAATCCCAGCTTTTGGTCTGACAGGTCCAAATGCAGGTTCTGACGCGGGTTCGGTTCCAGATTTTGGTATCGTATGTAAAAAAGAAATCGACGGTAAAGAAGTGATCGGTTTCCGTACAACTTGGGAAAAGCGTTATATCACGCTAGGTCCTATCTGTACGGTTCTAGGTTTGGCTTTCCGTGCGTATGATCCAGACGGCATTTTGGGTGATAACGAAGATCTAGGTATTACCTGTGCTCTTGTTCCAACTGATACAGATGGTGTCTTTATTGGCCACCGTCATATGCCACTTAACGCTTCATTCCCGAATGGTCCAAATGCGGGTAAAGACGTATTTATCCCTATGGACTGGGTTATCGGTAAAGAAGAAGGCGTTGGTAAAGGCTGGCGTATGCTAATGAGCTGTTTGGGTGTAGGTCGTTCGATCTCGCTTCCAGCTTTGGGTACAGCTTCAGGTAAAATGGGCTCAGCGATTTTGGGTCTATACACGCGTACACGTCGTCAGTTCAACACGTCGATCAGCAACTTTGAAGGTATCAAAGAAGCGATGGGCCGAGTGGCTGGTTTGACTTACATGATCGACGCTGGTCGTATCATGACAGCACACTGTATTGACCGTGGTGAAAACCCAACGGTTATCTCAGCTATTTTGAAAATGCACAACACAGATAGCATGCGTACAATCCTTGAAGACACGATGGATATTCTAGGTGGTAAGGCGATCTGTATGGGTCCTAACAACCCATTTGCACGTGCATGGCAATATGCGCCAATCGGTATCACGGTTGAAGGTGCAAACATCCTTACTCGCAGCCTAATGATCTTTGGTCAAGGTGCGATTCGTTGTCATCCATACGTTTTAGCAGAAATGCAATCTGCGTATGAAGAAGACTACAAAAAAGGTGAAGCAGCTTTTGATAAGGCGTTCTCTGGTCACGTTTCATTGATCTTCAAGAACATGACGCGTAGCGTATATCTTGGTTTGACTTCAAACCTATTCTTGAAGGCGCCAGTTAAAGATCAATCAGCGAAGTACTATAAAGACTTCACGCGTTTGAGTACGAACTTCACGTTCACAGCTGACCTATGTATGGGTATCTTGGGCGGCGAGCTTAAGAAGAAAGAAGCAATTTCTGGTCGTCTTGGCGACTGCTTGAGCTTCTTGTACTACGGCTCTGCTGTACTTAAGAAATGGCGTGATGACGGTAGCCGCAAAGAAGATTGGCCGATCGCTCAATGGGCGCTTGACTACTGTAGCTTCCGCATTCAAAAGTCGTTGAATGAAGTGTATGACAACTTCCCAACGCCAGGTGTTGGTTTCGTATTGAAGAAGATTTGTTTCCCATTCGGCACGAAGTTCACTTACCCTGGTGATGACGTAACGTTCAAAGCTTCTGACATTCTAGCGAATCCTGAAATGGATGAGACAGTTCGTCGCTTAACCGATGGCGCATACATCACAGATGATCCAAACGATCAAACAGGTGGTGGTGCATTCATCGCAGCACGTGATGCTGTTGTTAAAGCAGAACCAATCATCAAAAAATACAAGAAAGAGACAGGCAATGCCTACAACTCAGTGCTTGATACAACTCAACTTGAGCAAGCAATTGAAGAAGGTGTGCTAACGGCTGAAGAAGGTCAGATCCTTCGTGAAGCAGCTGAAGCTTCGCGTAAAGTGATTGCTGTTGATAGCTTCTCACCTGAAGCCGCGAAAGCGGGTTGGGTTGAAGCTGATGAGTTCGATACGGTCTTCAATAAGGCAATCGTATTGAATGAAGGCTCAACAGCCGCTAAAAAAGGTAAGTCAAAAGCATCATAAGTGACACTCTTGTGACTTAAGTGCTCGCACTGACCAAAAAGCCCGCTTCGGCGGGCTTTTTTTATGCCAGAACGCTGTGCTTGGTCTACAAGTCGGTGTTTTAGTTGAGAAATCACACAGTTTCATAGATAATTCGCACTCGAATTATGCCAGAGGTTATTGAATGCAACTCACCCTGCTAAAAGCCAAATTACATCGCGCCGAAGTGACTCATGCCGAAGTGGACTATGAGGGCTCTTGTGCCATTGACGGTGATTTATTGGATATGTCAGGCATTCGCGAATATGAGCTAATGCATATTTATAACGTGACGACCGGTGCTCGTTTTTCAACGTATGCCATTCGTGGTGAGCACGGCTCAAACATGATCTCAATGAACGGCGCGGCAGCGCATTTGGCCAAGCCAGGCGATATCGTGATCTTGTGTTGTTATGCTCAATATGAAGAAAAAGATTTGATCAACCACAAGCCACGTTTGATCTATTTGCATGAGCAAAACACGGTCTCGCATACCAGTAATGCGATCCCAGTCCAATTGGGTGATGACTAATTTCATCCATTAATTCACTAGGTCGAACAAAACAAAAACCCAGCCATTGGCTGGGTTTTGTTGTTTTGGCAGCTTTGTCAGCAGAGTAACCAAAGTTATTAGCGGTTGAAGGAACCGCTGTGCACTAGTTAGGTTTTGCCTGCTTTGGTTGAGTCTAGTTTGCTCTAGTCTAGTTCGCTTTAAACTCAGTCCAGTAAGTTAGCTTTTTTTTGGATAAAGCTCGCGTGATTAGCTTGAGCGGCTCATCGTAAAGTCGGCCAATTTGGCTAATGTTTGCGAATAGATATTGTCGCCAATGATCTCAAGTGCCGCTTTGGCTCCGTCAACATGGCGCTGAATGCGATCGCGAGTGTAGCTAAGTGCATCACAGCGATGGATAATTTGCGTAACCTCATCAATGGCTGAGGCATCACCTGATTTGATGATTTCGCCAAGGCGTTTTCGATCGGTTTCATCGCCGTGGTTAAGCGCATAAATAATCGGCAGTGTCGGCTTGCCTTCAGCAAGATCATCACCTAGGTTTTTGCCGATTTCTTCGGCGGAGCCAACATAGTCTAGTACATCGTCGACCAGCTGAAAGGCGCTACCCATTTCAACGCCATAAGTGACGGCGGCTTGATATTTTTGCTGATCCGCCTCGGCCAATACAGCCGCTGATTCACTAGCGCATTCAAAAAGCTTAGCGGTTTTGCAATAAATAATGCGGTTATACATATCTTCTGTCACGCCGGCATTACGAACGCTCAATAGCTGCATGACTTCGCCTTCGGCAATCGTGTTGGAGGAGTCTGCAAGGATTTGCATTACATCAATATTGCGCGTACGAACACTCATTTGATAGGTGCGAGAAATCAAAAAATCACCCACTAACACAGCGGCGCTATTGCCCCAGACCTCGTTGACGGTTGGCTTTTTACGGCGCATTTGCGAATTATCCACCACATCATCGTGTAGCAGTGTCGCTGTGTGCAAAAGCTCAATAATACCGCCCAGCAAAATCGCTCGATCATCTTTGTCATAGCCTAGTGCTCGCGCCATTAAAATCGCTGTCAGTGGACGCAAACGCTTGCCGCCACCTGAGATAATGTATTCAGAAACTTCTTTAATAAAAGGCAACTGCGTGTCCAAATGATCAAGAATAATAGCATCCAGCTTTTTTAGTTCGGCTTCAACGGGTTGGATAAGGCTTTGGAAATCCATAATTGACTTTATTTTGAGTGAAACAGCATGCTAGAAAGCCCTATAAAACCTGTCAAGTGGTAAATCTTTACGACATTTTGCAATGCGTAAGTTGTGCATAAAAGATGCTATACTATGGCCTTTTGAAAGACCGAGACCGATTTGAGCCAGACGGGAACTACTCAGCCAACACAGGAAAAGCGCTTTTACGATGCTGACACGCTAGGGATTGCGCGAAGTGATTTTGACCATAGCGCATTGGCCGTGGTGCAAGCGCTGGTTGACGGCGGCCACGAAGCCTACTTAGTGGGCGGTTGTATGCGGGATATGTTAGTGGGGCTTAAACCCAAAGACTTTGATATTGCCACATCAGCCAAGCCAGAGCAGATCAAGCAGATCTTTGGACGTAAATCACAGATCATTGGCCGACGTTTTAAAATCGTTCACGTTTATCAAGATCGACAGCTGTTCGAGGTAACGACTTTTCGATCAGAGCCCGATCCAAACCATCGAGGCGATAATACCTTCGGTGATCTTGCTCAGGATGCAACGCGCCGAGACTTTACTATCAATGCGCTATATTACGACCCGCAGACACACCAAGTGATCGACTTTTTTGATGCGCTTACTGATATTCAGCAAAAACGCATCGTGATGATCGGTGACTGCGCCGAACGTGTGGATGAAGACCCTGTGCGCATGCTTCGAGCTGTGCGTTTTAGGCAGCAGCTGAGCTTCGAGCTTGACCAAGAGCTTGAGCGAGTCATTGGGCAATACGGTCATCGACTAGCAATGATCAACGCCTCGCGCCTCGCGCTTGAAGTGAACAAGCTGTTTTTGAAAGGCTATGGTTATCAAAACTATCAGGGCCTTAAAGCCTTTGGCTTGCTGACGGCTTTGTTTCCCAGCTGTGGCGATATTCCCTCAAGTGCCGAGCCTTTTTTAAAACAAGCGCTGGAAAACTCAGATCGCCGCGTGCAAGAAGACAAACCCGTGATTGCGGCCTTTGTCTATGCCGTGATGCTCTGGCCAACATTAATGCGTGAGTTTC
>JBPEWS010000240.1:0-7515 GCA_052032465.1 Pseudomonadales bacterium | reverse complement strand
AAGGCTTCTGCACATACTTTGGTTAGTGCTGCAGTTAGCGTCGTTTTACCGTGGTCAACGTGACCAATTGTGCCGACGTTTACGTGCGGTTTACTACGATCAAATTTTTCCTTTGACATAACTATACCTCTAAATATTTAAAATTAGCTTTTCTTAATAATTTCGTCTGCGATATTTTGCGGACACTCTGCGTAATCGTCAAACTCCATAGTGAAGTTTGCACGACCTTGCGACATAGAACGCATATCCGTCGCATAGCCGAACATTTCGCTCAATGGAACTTGTGCACGAATGATCTTACCGTTTGGATCATCATCAATACCTTGAAGCAATCCACGACGACGGTTCAAGTCACCCATGATATCGCCTGAATATTCTTCAGGAGTTACCACTTCAACTTTCATCATTGGCTCAAGAAGTACTGGGTTTGCTTCCAATACCGCTTTCTTAAATGCCATAGAACCTGCCATCTTAAACGCGTTCTCGTTCGAGTCAACGTCATGGTAAGAACCATCATAAAGCGTTGCTTTACAGTTAATTACTGGGTAACCAGCAAGTACACCACCAAGCATTTGCTCTTGAATACCTTTATCAACCGCGTTGAAGTATTCCTTAGGAACAACACCACCGGTGATCTCTTCGTTAAACGTGTATTCTTCGCCTTCTTCAGTTGGCTCCAAACGGATCCAAACGTGACCGTATTGACCACGACCACCTGACTGCTTAACGAACTTACCTTCAGCTTCAACGGCTTTACGAATCGTTTCACGGTAAGCAACCTGAGGTGCACCGATATTCGCTTCAACGCTGAATTCACGCTTCATACGGTCAACGATAATATCCAAGTGAAGCTCACCCATACCTGAAATAATGGTCTGGCCTGATTCTTCATCTGTCTGAACGCGGAACGATGGATCTTCTTGTGCTAAACGACCTAGTGCCAAAGACATTTTCTCTTGGTCGGCTTTCGACTTAGGCTCAATCGCCAATGAGATAACCGGCTCTGGGAACTCCATACGCTCAAGCGTAATGATGTGATCTGGATCACACAGAGTTTCACCTGTTGTTACGTCTTTAAGGCCAACCGCTGCTGCGATATCACCCGCACGAACTTCTTTGATCTCTTCACGAGAGTTTGCGTGCATCTGCAAGATACGACCCATACGCTCTTTCTTACGCTTAACTGGGTTGTATACCGTGTCACCTGAGTTCAATACACCCGAATATACACGGAAGAACGCGAGTGAACCAACGAATGGATCCGTTGCAATTTTAAATGCCAACGCAGAGAAAGGCTCGTCATCTGAAGACTTACGGTCAGCAACCGTTTCGTCTGCATCATCAAGTACACCTTTAATTGCTTCAACTTCGTCTGGCGCTGGAAGATATTCAACAACCGCATCCAATACCGCCTGAACACCTTTGTTTTTAAAGGCTGAACCGCAAAGCGCAAGAACCGCTTCGTTAGCAAGCACTTGCTCACGAAGACCTTGCTTGATTTGCTCTTCAGACAATTCGCCAGCTTCAAGGTACGCGTCCATCAACTCTTCATTCGCTGATGCAGCCGCTTCAACCATTTCCTCGTGAAGCTCCTGACAACGATCAAGGATGTCTGCTGGGATATCGCCATATTCAAACGTTGTACCCATATCCGCTTCATTCCAAAGGATCGCCTTCATTTTGATCAAATCAACAACGCCTTTGAAGTTGTCTTCAGCACCGATGTTGTACTGAATAGGGATAATCGTTTGGTTGAAACGGTCACGGATTTGACCAACAACACGATCAAAGTCAGCACCTGCACGGTCCATTTTGTTAACGAATACGATACGTGGAACACCGTATTTATCTGCTTGGCGCCATACGGTTTCAGACTGAGGCTGAACACCCGAAGAACCACAGAAAACAACAACCGCGCCATCAAGTACACGAAGCGAACGTTCAACTTCAATCGTGAAGTCAACGTGGCCCGGAGTATCAATAATGTTTACACGGTGTTCATCAAATTGCTGACCCATGCCTTTCCAGAAACAAGTCGTTGCAGCCGAGGTAATAGTAATACCACGTTCCTGCTCTTGCTCCATCCAGTCCATAGTCGCTGCACCATCGTGTACCTCACCAATCTTGTGAGAAATACCTGTATAAAACAGTACACGCTCTGTCGTGGTTGTTTTACCCGCATCAACGTGTGCACAGATACCAATATTACGGTAGCGGCGCAGTGGGGTTTGTCGAGCCATTGTAGCCTCCTGAGCTGTATAAAATTAGAATCGGAAGTGAGCGAATGCTTTGTTCGCTTCAGCCATACGGTGAACGTCTTCACGCTTCTTGATTGCAGAACCTTTGTTCTCAACCGCGTCAAGAATTTCATTAGCAAGGCGCTGTGCCATGCTCTTTTCACCACGGCCACGTGCAGAATCAACCAACCAACGCATAGCGAGTGCTGTACGACGGCTTGGACGAACTTCTACAGGAACTTGGTATGTCGCACCACCAACACGGCGAGACTTAACCTCAACCTCTGGGCGAATCTTGTCCAGAGCGTCTTCGAAAACTTCTAGGGGATTGTCATTACCACGGCTTTGAATGATATCTAGTGCGCCGTAAACAATTTTCTCGGCTACTGATTTTTTACCGCTGATCATGACTTGGTTCATGAACTTTGCAAGGGTTTGGCTTCCGAACTTAGGATCTGGAAGCACGTCGCGTTTTGCGACAACTCTACGTCTAGGCATTCGATGTCTCCTACCTATTTTGAGCAAGGTTTGGGTTTCTTCAGGTGTCTCCAGAACAAATGCCTGGCCTTACTCATCATTTTAAAAATTATTGCACGCCACTTTAGCGCACAAAGATGACAGTTTGATTACAGTGAGCAGATTTTCTGCAAACTGCAAAAAGGATTAACCTTTCGATCAACCCTTAGGTTTACGTGTACCGTACTTCGAACGACCTTGTTTACGGCCGTCAACGCCTTGTGTATCTAGGGCACCACGAACAGTGTGATAACGCACACCTGGCAAGTCTTTTACACGACCGCCACGAATAAGAACAACACTGTGCTCTTGTAGGTTGTGACCTTCACCACCGATGTATGAAGAAACTTCATAACCGTTTGTTAAGCGCACACGACACACTTTACGAAGCGCTGAGTTAGGCTTCTTAGGTGTAGTAGTATAAACACGGGTACACACGCCACGACGCTGAGGACAAGCTTCAAGAGCGCGTACATCACTCTTTTCGATCTTGCTCTTACGCGGCTTACGTACTAGCTGATTAATAGTTGCCATTAATAGGACTCCATAACGATTATTGTCTGGGCAGAAACAGTTCGGCCAAGATATAAGGACGCGCATTTTATGCTTAGCGCCCCCAATCGTCAAGGCTAAACCTCGATAATTCCTTGTTTTTTCGTCTAGTTTTTACATTATTCCAAGGCTTTAGCTCTGGTCGCCTCCCTTCTTTGGCGCTACACTGACGATCTTAGTTTTGACAAGCATGCTAGACAAGGGCTTAAGTCACTGCTTTGTTTGCGCTTAACCCGCGACGAGCGGCTTGTTATTCCCTTCCTGACACTATTAAGGAGCAACTATGATTTATCAAGGTGAAAACCTATCGGTCTCTATCCGCGAGGAAGACCACATTGCCCAGCTCGAATTTAATGCAAAAGGCTCGGTTAACGTGTTTAACCAAGCGACCATCAAAGAACTAGACGAAGCAACTGAAGCACTTCTTGACCGTTGCGATGATATCCGCGGCTTAATTTTAACTAGCGCCAAAGATGCTTTTGTCGTTGGCGCAGACATCACTGAGTTCACCGGCTTGTTTGCACAAGACGAAGCCACGATCACTGAGTGGGTCGCTACAGCAAACCGCATTTTCAACAAAATTGAAGACATGCCTTTCCCAACCGCATCAGCCATTAACGGCTTGGCACTGGGCGGCGGTTTCGAAGTAGTTTTAACGACCGACTTTCGTGTCATGGCGCAGTCAGCCAAAGTTGGCTTACCTGAAACTCAGCTAGGCATTTTCCCAGGCTTTGGCGGCACGGTTCGTATGAGCCGTCTTATCGGTGTCGACAATGCCGTTGAATGGATTGCTGCGGGTAAACACCAAAAAGCAGCCAAAGCGTTAGCTGATCACGCCGTTGATGCTGTGGTTAACGATGGCGATGTTATTGACGCCGCTATTGATATGATCAAGCTGGCAAACGAAGGCAAAGTCAACCACCTAGCTCGTCGCGAGCAAAAGAAAAACCCTTTATTGCTCAACAAAACTGAAGCAGCAATGGCGTTCAAAACGTGTATGGCTGGCGTATACGCAAAGGCTGGCAAAAACTACCCTGCCCCTGTGGCAGCGGTTAAAGCAATGGAAGACCACGCCTTCATGACGCGTGATGAGGCGCTAAAAGTTGAAGCGGCGGGTTTTGCAAAAGTTGCTAAAACACCTCAGGCACAAGCACTCGTTGGCGTTTTCCTTAACGATCAACACGTTAAAAAAGTGACGGGCAAATGGGCAAAACAAGCCAAACCTGTGGCTCAAGCGGCTGTTTTAGGCGCTGGCACAATGGGTGGCGGCATTGCTTATCAATCTGCTGTAAAAGGCACGCCGATCATCATGAAAGATATTGCTGATGGCGCACTCGATGTAGGCATGGAAGAGGCGTCTAAGCTTCTTGCTAAAATGGTTGAGCGCGGCCGCATGAAGCCATTGGATATGGGCAAAACGCTATCAAAGATTCGCCCAACATTGAACTACGGTGATTTCGCTAATGTCGATATCGTTGTTGAGGCTGTTGTTGAAAAACTCAACATCAAGCAAAGCGTTCTTAAAGAAGTTGAAGGCATCTGCAAAGACGGCACAATCCTGACGTCAAACACTTCAACCATCTCAATCACTGAAATGGCAAAAGCCCTAGATAAGCCAGAAAACTTCGCGGGCATGCACTTCTTCAACCCTGTGCACAAAATGCCATTGGTTGAGGTCATTCGTGGTGAGAAAACATCTGACGAAGCCATTGCTACTGTTGTGGCGTACTCCAAAGCCATGGGTAAAACACCGATCGTTGTGAACGATTGTCCGGGCTTCTTTGTAAACCGTGTTTTATTCCCTTACTTCGGTGGTTTTGATTTATTGCTTCGTGATGGTGGCGATATGTTCCAGATCGACAAAGTAATGGAAAAATTCGGCTGGCCAATGGGCCCTGCCTATCTGAGCGACGTTGTTGGTATTGACGTTTGCGTACACGCAGCTGAAGTCATGAAAGAAGGCTTCCCTGATCGCATCGCCATCGATGATCAATCAGCAAACAAAATCATGTATAAAGAAGAGCGCTTAGGACAAAAGAACAAGCAAGGCTTCTATGATTATGGCTTTGATCGCAAAGGTCGCTTAGCGAAAAACAAATCAGAAACAGCGATTGCCCTGTTAACAGCGGCTTATGGTGAAAGCAAAGCATTTGACGAGCAAGAAATCATCGATCGCATGATGGTGCCAATGATCAACGAAGTCGCTCGTTGCCTTGAAGAAGGCATCGTTGATAGCGCTGCTGAAGCGGATATGGCACTGCTTATGGGTATCGGTTTCCCTCCATTCAAAGGCGGTATTTGCCGTTACTTGGATGCGACAGGCATTCAAAACCATCTCGACAACTGCGAGAAGTATGCCGCACTAGGTAATATGTACAAAGCGCCTCAATTGCTGATCGATATGGCAAAAGACGGCAAAACTTTTTACTAATTTGAACGGGAGAAACGAAAATGAGTATTAAACCAAATGATGTAGTTATCGTAGATGCCGTTCGTAGCGCCATGGGCAAAACGAAAAACGGCATGTTCCGCAATGTTCGTGCGGACAAACTGTCAGCTCAGCTAATGATCGCATTACTTGAGCGCAACCCAAGCCTTGACCCAAACACCATCGAAGATGTGATTTGGGGCTGTGTTAACCAAACGCTAGAGCAAGGCTGGAACATCGGACGCCACGCGGCTCTCATGGCAGGCCTGCCGAAGCAAGTTGCTGGCCAAACCGTTAACCGCCTTTGCGGCTCATCAATGCAAGCATTACATTCAGCGGCGCAAGCTATCATGACAGGCAATGGCGACACCTTTATTATCGGCGGTGTTGAGCACATGGGCCACGTGAACATGATGCACGGCGTTGATATCAGCCCTGGCGCTTCACTACGTATCGCGAAAGCCTCAAACATGATGGGTCTTACCGCAGAAATGCTAGGCCGCCTTCATGGAATCGACCGTGAAATGCAAGACCAGTTCGCTGTTCGCTCTCATGCCAAGGCTTGGGAAGCGACAAAAGCGGGTCGTTTCAATAACGAAATCGTGCCTATTGAAGGCCATGATGAAAACGGCTTCCTTAAAGTTTGTGATATCGACGAAGTGATTCGTCCGGAAACAACAATGGAAAGCGTTTCTAGCCTACGCCCAGTGTTTGATCCCGTCACAGGCACGGTCACCGCGGCAACCTCTTCTGCATTATCAGATGGCGCTTCAGCTATGCTCGTGATGTCGGCAGAAAAAGCCCAAGCGCTTGGCCTAACCATTCGCGCAAAAATCCGCTCAATGGCAGTTGCAGGCTGCGATGCGGCAATCATGGGTTATGGCCCTGTACCAGCCACTCAAAAAGCCTTGAAGCGTGCAGGCCTTAGCATTGACGATATCGACTATATCGAGCTTAACGAAGCCTTTGCAGCGCAGTCATTGCCTGTAATGAAAGACCTCGGCTTGCTTGACGTGATGGAAGATAAGGTCAACCTTAACGGTGGTGCAATTGCATTGGGTCACCCACTCGGCTGCTCAGGCTCGCGTATCACAACCACGCTATTAAATATCATGGAAGACAAGGACGGCACGCTCGGTCTAGCTACCATGTGTATTGGTCTTGGCCAAGGTATCGCTACGGTGATTGAGCGCGTATAAACGCTCAATCCACCCTAATAAAAAAGGCGCTCCAAAAGAGCGCCTTTTTTTGTGGGCAGCGCCCACTGATTAGAACATGCAGCTCATCGCAATGAGCAGCAAGTCTTCAAACCTGACAATTAAACGGTTTGACGGTGGTTCAAATCACGCAGACCTTTGCGCATCGCATTTTCCAGACCAAACTTGATGACTGCGCCCGCACCAGGGATTTTGCTTTCAAAAACGATGGTATAAGTCAACTTCGACTGACCTCCCATATCCTCAAAACGCATAATACCTAAATGATTTTTTAACGGGCTGCCTTTTGTGATCTTGTACTCGATCAACTCGTTTTCGACAAACTGCGTTACGGTCTCAACAAATGGTGGTGCGACCAATAATTGCAATTGGCGAGCTGAACCCACACCATTGCGCTGATCTTGGCCATCGGATAATCGCTTAACTTTGATGGGATAAAAAAGCTTTTCTAGATTCTCATGCTCACTGAGAATAGTAAAAAGACGCTCAACGGGCATATCGAATATCTGTACAATTTCGATCTGTTGCATGACAAATTCCTCTTTAGACTTTTATTGTTTTCCTA
>JBPEWS010000024.1:0-4280 GCA_052032465.1 Pseudomonadales bacterium | reverse complement strand
AAGCCGTCTTTGAGGTGCTTGGCATCGGCGCTGAAGAGGCAGAAGAAAAATTTGGTTTCTTGCTGGATGCGTTAAAGTTTGGTGCGCCTCCGCACGGTGGCCTTGCGTTTGGTCTCGACCGTTTGATCATGTTGATGTGCAATGTCAGCTCGATCCGCGATGTGATTACTTTCCCGAAAACACAAACCGCATCATGCTTGATGACCGAGGCGCCATCGCCAGCTAATTTGGATCAGTTGCGTGAGTTGGGCATCCAAGTTCGCAAAAAAGAGGCGGACAAAGCTTAAGTGTTTTACTGGCCAGTAAACCTTTCATTTTACTGGCCAGCCCAATGAATGTTAAAAAAAGTTGATAATACCCTCGATGTTTAAGAAAAGCCTATTTGTGCCACTGATATTCATGATGGCTTTCCCAACAGGCACGTTCGCGCAAACGGGCTCTATAGATTTAGAAGACAAGTGCCCAGCGATTGCCGAGCATGTGTTTGAAAAGAAGCCGAAATATCAAGACTACGTTACCTCAAAAAAAGGCGAGCCTAACTGGTCTGAACAATATGAGGCGTTTCAAAAAGCAAAAATCGCCTATGATCAGTATTATCAGGAGCAGGTGGATCAGGTTGAGGCGCAGTGGGATGAATTAGACGCACAATCATTTGAAGATGAAAAAGCGTTTTATTATCTACTGGCTGAATACGAGCGTGACGATGCAGCACTAGCAGAGGTGAAATCATCCTGCTGGCAAGAGGTTATGGGCGTTGATGAATACCTTAAAGGCAATTTTTGTCACGCGCTGGCCAAGCCGCCAACAGAGCAAAACTGGACAGAGATGTTAAACTGCACACAGCTGCAAGCAGAAGGACTTAAGATCAAGCTATCTTCAGGGAAGTAAAAAGATGACCCGAGGCATCGATAAAAAGCCGATTGCCTTCCTTAAAAAAATAGAGAAGCGCGGCATTTCGTGCTAGTGTTTCTCGATCATTTGTTTTTCTGTTTCTGAGTCAATGAGCTACATGTTTGACGGCGAAAGCCTTTCTCTTAGCGAGTATACCGAAAAAGCCTATCTCGATTATTCCATGTACGTGATCCTTGATCGTGCCCTGCCTCATATTGGTGATGGCTTGAAGCCTGTTCAACGCCGCATTGTGTATGCAATGAGTGAGTTGGGCTTAAAATCGACGGCGAAATATAAAAAATCAGCACGCACGGTCGGTGATGTATTAGGTAAGTTTCATCCACACGGTGACAGCGCCTGCTACGAGGCGATGGTGTTGATGGCGCAGGAATTTTCCTATCGCTATCCTTTGGTTGATGGCCAAGGAAACTGGGGCTCGCCTGATGACCCTAAATCATTCGCGGCGATGCGCTATACGGAGTCACGCCTGTCAGCCTATACGCAGGTGCTGTTGGCTGAACTAGGCCAAGGAACAGTAGATTGGCAGCCTAATTTTGATGGCAGTATCGATGAGCCAGTGACCTTGCCATCTCGCTTGCCGAATATTTTGCTCAACGGCGGCATGGGCATTGCCGTAGGAATGAGCACGAATATTCCTCCGCATAATCTAGTTGAGGTGGGTAAAGCGTGTATTAAGCTGCTGAAAAAGCCTGAGGCGACGCTGAGTGAAATTCTGCGCCATATCAAAGGGCCTGATTTCCCGACTCATGCTGAAATCATTACTCCACCTGAAGAAATTAAAACGCTTTATAAAACCGGTACGGGCAGTGTCAAAATGCGTGCGGTTTATGTACTTGAAGATAAGAATATTGTGATCACAGCGTTGCCGCATCAAGTTAGTGGCAGCAAAGTGTTGGAGCAAATTGCCGCGCAAATCCAAGCGAAAAAATTACCGATGGTCAGCGATATTCGTGATGAGTCTGACCATGAACAGCCGATTCGTTTCGTTATCGAGCCGCGCTCAAATCGAGTCGATGTCGACCAATTGATGAACCATTTGTTTGCGACAACGGATCTTGAAAAAAGCTACCGCGTTAACTTGAATGTGATTGGCCTAGATGGCCGTCCGCAGGTGATGGGTTTGTTAGAGCTTTTGAATCAATGGTTGGACTATCGGGTTGAGACGGTAACACGTCGTATTTTGCATCGACTCGAAAAGGTCAAAGACCGCCTGCATATTCTTGAAGGGTTGATGATCGCCTACTTAAATATTGATGAGGTGATTGCCATTATTCGTGAATCGGATTCGCCCAAGCAAGACTTGATGGCGGCATTTAAGCTAACTGATGTTCAGGCGACAGCGATTCTTGATCTGCGTTTGCGTCAAATTGCCAAGCTTGAGGAAATGAAGATTCAGGGCGAGCGTGATGAGCTTGAAGCTGAAAGACAATCTTTACAAGCGATGCTCGATGATGATGCTTTGCTTAAAGGCCAGATCATCAGTGAAATCGAGCAGGATATGAAGGCCTTTGGTGATCCTCGTCGCTCGCCGATCGTTGAGCGCGAAGAGGCCAAGCAGCTGTCTGAAATGGACTTGGTTCCATCTGAGCCGATCACGGTGGTCTTATCACAGATGGGCTGGGTGCGAGCGGCAAAAGGCCATGATATTGCCCCTGAGAATTTAAGTTATAAAGCAGGCGATGAATATCTGGCGCATGCGCCGGGGCGTTCAAATCAGCCGGTGTATTTTCTTGATTCGCAAGGCAAGAGTTATAGTTTGCCCGCCCATAGTTTACCCTCGGCCCGAGGTCAGGGTGAGCCATTAACGGGGCGCTTAAACCCTTCACCGGGAGCGCAATTTAAAACCGTTGTGATGGCAGAAGATAAGCAAAAGATTTTACTGACCACCGATTTTGGCTACGGCTTTATCACAGAGGCTGAAAACCTAAATACCCAATACAAAGCGGGTAAATCTTTGCTCAGCGTACCAGAAGGCGCAACGATATTGGCACCGATTTTTGTACCGCAGTTTGAGGCGGTTGAGCCTTCCTCGCCGTTGTTTGACGATTATCCAGTAGGTCCGCGTTTGGCCGTGATAACAACACAGGGCCGCATGCTGTGTTTTCATGTGAGCGAGCTGCCAGAGTTGGCAAAGGGTAAAGGTAATAAACTGATCGGTATTCCGACGGCGGATGTGAAAAGCGGTGAGGAGCGTGTTTGCGCAGTTGCTGTGGTGAGTGAACAAGAAAAGCTCGTGATTCATGCAGGTAAGCGCCATATGAGTTTAAAATACAAAGAGCTGGAAGAGTATTTTGGCCAGCGAGCACAGCGTGGTAAAAAGCTGCCACGCGGTTATCAGAATGTTGATTTAGCTGTGGCTGAATCAGAAGCGAAAGAGTAGGAGTTTATCCATGAAGCAGTCCCCGATTATTTCCCCGTCTATCTTGTCAGCGGATTTAGCGCGTCTGGGAGAAGATGTCGAACAGGTTTTAGAGGCGGGTGCCGACTGGGTTCATTTTGATGTGATGGATAACCACTATGTGCCGAACTTAACGTTTGGCTCAAGCATTGCAAAAGCACTTCGAGATTACGGCATCACGGCACCTTTGGATGTGCATTTGATGGTCAAGCCTGTTGATCGAATCGTCGGTGATTTTGTTGAGGCTGGCGCGACGATGATTAGTTTTCATCCAGAGGCTAGTGAGCATGTTGACCGAACGATCCAGCTGATCAAGTCAAGCGGCTGTCAGGCAGGTTTGGTGTTGAACCCAGCTACGCCAACGCACTGCCTTGATTATGTATTAGACAAGCTAGACATGGTGCTGTTGATGTCGGTTAACCCAGGTTTTGGCGGTCAATCTTTTATCCCTGATACGCTAAGAAAGCTAAAAGAAGTTCGTCAGCGTATTGATGCCTCGGGTCGTCCTATTCGTCTTGAAATTGATGGCGGGGTGAAGGTTAATAATATCGGTGAAATCTATGCGGCTGGCGCTGATACGTTTGTTGCTGGCTCGGCGATTTTTGGCGCGGAGGATTATGCGGCGACCATCAATGCCATGCGAGATGAAATTAAGCGTATTGATACCATCTAACGAATAAGCATTGCGTATTCGCTTTTTTTGTGGCTAAACCCGCTTTTTTCTCAAGGAATTAATCTAGGATCTGGACAGGCGTTTTTGTTTTGACGTAATCTGTTCAGATCATGGATTTTTTCATCAAATTACTTAAAGAGTCGTTCCGCGACCTGATCCCGATTGTGGTGGTCATCGTGGTGTTCCAGTTTTTTATTATTCAATCGGTGCCTGATAACTGGCAGGCAACCGCTATTGGTCTTGTTATTGTTGGCTTCGGGCTGGCGATCTTCTTGCTCGGCTTGGAAGAGGGTATTT
>JBPEWS010000239.1:0-2363 GCA_052032465.1 Pseudomonadales bacterium | reverse complement strand
AAACCGCATCCACTCAATATTTTTCGACCTTATTTGTTTGTGTACCCGCGTAAGGAGCTCCCATGTCACAATTATCTGCAAAAGAATTTAATCAATTTCTCGGCCAAGATTACAGCCATATTCCAGTTTATCGCCAACTGTTGGTTGATTTTCAAACCCCGATCTCAATATACAACAAGCTGGTTTTAAGCCTAGGCAAAGAAGCTGCTCGCTATTCGTATTTGCTTGAGTCGGTTCAAGGTGGGGAAAATCTGGGCCGCTATTCTGTTATCGGCTTGCCGGCTGATGAGATTATTCGAATCTCAGGTCATGAATTAACCATTGAACGCAATGGCCAGATAACCGAACAAACTCAGCTTGAAGCACCACTGGAATGGGTAAAATCCTACCAAGCGCAGTATAAAGAGCCGATCATTGATCAGCTGCCTCGCTATGCAGGCGGTTTAGTTGGCTATTTTGGCTATGATACAGTGCGCTATATCGAGAAAAAACTCGCCAAATCAACACCTAACGATGTGCTCAATGTACCCGATATTTTATTGATGTACTCCAGCGCTGTTGCTGTGTTTGATAATCTGCAGTCGACCCTTTATCTCATTGTTCATGCACCCTGCGAGGCAGGCGGATACGAACAAGCTCAAGCTCGGCTGGATGAGCTTCAGGCACGTATCGAAGGCCAACACGACACCTCGGCCTTAGTGAATTTGCCCAAGATTGAACGTGAACAACCAGCTGAAATTCATTATCACAGCTCAAAAGCTCACTATGAATCCGCTGTTAAGCGTGTCAAAGACTACATCAATGCAGGCGATGTGATGCAAGTGGTTCCTGCTCAACGCATGAGTCGTGATTTTAACGCCGAACCGCTGTCTTTGTATCGTGCGCTTCGTTTTATGAATCCATCACCTTACATGTTTTACCTTGATCTGGATGAGTTTCATATTGTGGGTTCCAGCCCTGAAATTTTGGTTCAAAAACAAGGCAGTAAAGCCGTTGTTCGACCCATTGCGGGCACTCGACCACGAGGAAAAACAGCTGAGGAAGACCAAGCTTTAGCAGAAGACTTACTAACCGATGCCAAAGAAATCGCTGAGCATGTGATGCTGATTGACTTGGGTCGAAACGATATTGGCCGGGTAGCGAATATTGGCCAAGTGAAGCTAACGGAAAAAATGATTATCGAGCGCTATTCACACGTGATGCATATCGTCTCAAATGTTGAAGGTCAGATTGATCCGGCTATCTCTGCGATGGATGTTTTAGCAGCAACCTTCCCTGCAGGCACGTTATCCGGAGCACCTAAGGTTCGAGCGATGGAAATCATCGACGAAATGGAGCCGGTTAAACGCGGCATTTATGGCGGCGCGGTGGGGGCCTTATCCTTTAATGGTGACATGGATTTAGCGATTGCGATTCGAACCGGCGTTATCAAAGACGGCCAGCTTCATGTTCAAGCAGGTGCAGGAGTCGTTGCTGATTCCATACCTGAAAAGGAATGGGAAGAAACGCTTAATAAAGGCAAGGCCGTTTTACGTGCCGCTGAACTTGCTGAACAGGGGCTTAATCTTTTGGAGCGTGACGCATGATTTTAATGCTCGATAATTATGATTCATTCACCTACAACATTGTCCAATACCTTGGCATGCTGGGTGAAGAGGTCACGGTATTACGTAACGATGAAACATCGATTGAAGAAATTGAGGCGCTAGCACCTGAAAAAATCGTGATCTCTCCTGGGCCTTGTTCGCCAGCAGAAGCCGGTTTATCGATTGAAGTTGTAAAACACTTTGCTGGAAAACTGCCGATCTTGGGTGTTTGCTTGGGCCATCAAACCATTGGTCATGTTTTTGGTGGAAAAGTTATCCGCGCAAAGCAGGTAATGCATGGCAAAGTCTCGCTGGTTCATCATCATAATGTTGGTGTGTTTTCAGACTTAGATAATCCGTTTGAGGCCACACGTTATCACTCACTGGTCGTTGAAAAAGAAAGCTTGCCAGAGTGTTTAGAGATAACCGCGTGGACAGAAACACCAACAGGTGAATTTGACGAGATCATGGGAATTCGACACAAATCGCTTCCGATCGAAGGCGTTCAGTTCCATCCAGAGTCGATTTTATCGGCTCATGGTTTTGATTTGCTGAAAAACTTTTTGGATGGCGTTGACCAACCTAGCCAAAAAGATACCTCTGGAGAGCCATCATGAGCCAAGAGCCCGTCGTGTTTAATCAAGCGCTCGGCAAAATCGTTGATCATCAAGACTTGTCCTTTAATGAGATGCAAGGCGTGATGCAGCAATTAATGTCAGGTGAGGCCAGTGAGAGCCAAATAGCCGCCTTAATGGTGGGTTTAAGTATGAAGGGCGA
>JBPEWS010000238.1:0-2258 GCA_052032465.1 Pseudomonadales bacterium | reverse complement strand
TTAGCTCAAAGCCCTCAGGTAATGGCTGGCGGGCATGCCCCTCGACTTGGCTTAATAATCGCATTAATGCCTTAGCCATCAGGGTGCTTTCCAGCGATAATTCCTTTGTTTCACGAGCCGCAATTAACCACCCATTCCACTGGTCAAATTGCGCCCTATTCTTTTGCTCAAGACACAGAAACAGTCGCTGACATAGTGGTAAATCCAAGTAGGCCAAATTGTTTTCGATCAGGCCTTTAAGCCATTCATAACAGCTGCTTTGATTCGTGATTAATTCCCGCTCAACCGCCATCTCCATGCCTTGAGAGTAGGCAAATGCACCTACTGGCAATGCAGGAGAGATCAGCTGGAACAGCCTAAAAAGGTGTGTCGAAGACATGATATTTAAACTTTCTGACCCGTAGGTTGATCTGAGCTATTGCTCGTATGGCCTGTGGTATCATCATGCTCATGAGAGGCGCTGCTGTGCGAATGTGGTTCGTGATGATGGTTATGATGATGGTGACCAGCAGAATGCCCAGAATGGTAGGCGCCATTTTCAGGCTCAAAAGCCGCGAGTCGATGACTTACTTGGCCACCCAAACCCTGCACCATATCATCCAAAACATGGTCTTGCTGGTACTGACAATAGCCATCGGCAATCTCAAGTGGCACGTGGCGATTGCCTAAATGATAGCAAATCTTGGCAAAAAGAAGCTCATCACTGACCGTTACGGTGGATACCGCTTCGGCCTTAGCGATAATCTTAATGAACTCTCCTGCTTCTGTTTTTAGGCAGTCACCACCGCGCAGTGTGCGACCACGAGGTAATTGAATACCAACCACCTCGCCTTGATCAAGCGTTGCCTTAAACCGAGCCTTTGTACGCTCATCATAGCTTAGCGATAAGCTCCATTTAGCGCTTTGATCACTTGCCTGATTATCGGCAAATTCGTAGACCTTTATCATCGTCTTCTGTTCTCATTTCAATTAAGGTTTTGCAATACCTAAAACATCACTCAAGCAAGGCGCTAGAATAGGAAGTAACGCTGCGCCATTGGCAAAACTTCAGCTGGTTCACAAACTAATAACTCACCATCAGCGCGAACCTCATAGGTTTGCGGATCGACGGACATTTCTGGCTGATAGTGATTATGAATCATATCGGCTTTGGTCACATTACGCGTATTTTTCACCCCGTAAAGCGACTTTTTCAAACCCAACTGCTCAGCCAAATCCGAGTTAGCCGCAGCTTGCGAAACAAAGGTCACGCTTGTTGCTGCTGTGGCTGCACCGAAGGCGCCAAACATCGGTCGATAATGCACAGGCTGTGGCGTCGGAATTGAGGCATTGGCATCGCCCATTGGCGCCGCGGCAATCATGCCCCCTTTTATAATCATGGACGGTTTAACTCCAAAAAAAGCTGGCTTCCATAAAATCAAATCCGCTAATTTACCCACCTCGACTGAGCCAACCACATCAGACATGCCATGAGCAATGGCAGGATTGATGGTATATTTGGCGACATAACGCTTTGCACGAAAATTATCCGATTGAATCGACTCATCTTCTGGTAAAAAACCAAACTGAACTTTCATTTTATGCGCCGTTTGCCATGTACGTGTGATCACCTCACCGACTCGGCCCATAGCCTGCGAGTCAGAAGCGATCATGCTGAATGCTCCTTTGTCGTGCAAAATATCTTCCGCGGCTATCGTTTCTTTGCGAATTCGTGAGTCCGCAAAGGCAACATCCTCCGCAATCGAAGGATCCAAGTGGTGACAGACCATCAGCATATCCAAATGCTCATCGACCGTGTTGATCGTATAAGGGCGCGTCGGGTTGGTACTGGACGGCAGGACATTGGACTCACCACAAGCCTTGATAATATCTGGTGCATGGCCACCGCCGGCACCTTCGGTATGGAATGTATGGATGGTTCGGCCTTTAAATGCAGCAATCGTATCTTCCACAAAGCCCGACTCGTTTAGTGTGTCGGTATGGATAGCAACTTGCACATCATATTGCTCAGCAACGGCTAGACAGTTATCAATTGAGGCAGGTGTCGTGCCCCAATCCTCATGCAATTTCAGCCCCATAGCGCCTGCCTTGATCTGCTCTTCAACCGCCTTAGGAAGGCTCGCATTACCTTTGCCCATAAAGCCAAGGTTCATAGGAAAAGCCTCTGCGGCTTGCAGCATTTTATGCATATGCCAAATACCTGGTGTACAGGTTGTCGCGTTAGTCCCAGTGGCTGGCCCTGTTCCTCCACCTAGCAT
>JBPEWS010000237.1:0-2463 GCA_052032465.1 Pseudomonadales bacterium | reverse complement strand
CACGCCATGAAGTGCGCGAAACCTGGCGGCAACGAAAAGCACCGCAAATTACGCTTAATAGTGACATGCATCAGCGCTTTCTCAGCCATCTGCCATTTGAGCTGACGCAGGCTCAACACCGCGTTTTGGCCGAAGCGCTGCCTGATCTGGCTAAGCCTTCGCCTTCTCTGCGCTTGATTCAGGGCGATGTAGGCAGCGGCAAAACATTAGTCGCCGCTTTGGCGGCTTTGCAGGTGGTATGTGCTGGCTATCAAGTGGCCGTTTTAGCGCCAACAGAGATATTGGCCAGCCAGCACTTGATCAATTTCCAACGATGGTTTGAGCCTTTAGGCATCTGCGTTGGTTTATTAACGGGGCGATTATCGGCCAAAGAAAAACGTCAAGCTCAGCATGGCGCGTCGCAGGGCGAGCTGCAAATTATTGTTGGCACTCAGGCATTATTTCAAGAGGCGGTGGCGTATCAGCGCTTGGGCTTGATTATCTCGGATGAGCAGCATCGATTTGGCGTCAATCAGCGCTTGCAGCTCTTGGACAAAAATTCGGACTTAGTGCCTCATCAGCTCATGATGACAGCGACCCCTATTCCGCGTACCTTGGCCATGGTGATGTTTAATGATATTGATGTATCAGTGATTGATGAGCTGCCTCCCGGAAGGCAAGCGATAGAAACAACCGTGATCAATGCCGCTAAACACGCGCAGGTCATTTCGAGATTATCCGCGGTGATCGAATCCGGTGTGCAGGTGTATTGGGTATGTACCTTGGTGGAAGAAAGCGAACATATTGCGGCCCAAGATGCCCAACAGCGTTTTGAGCAATTATGCGAGCAAATGCCACAGGCGCGTATCGGCTTGTTGCATGGTCGTATGAAAGCACCAGAAAAAGCCGAAGTTATGGCGCAGTTTCGCGCTCATCAGCTGGATTTGCTGGTGTCTACCACGGTGATAGAAGTGGGTGTTGATGTGCCGAATGCCAGCATTATGGTCATAGAAAACGCTGAGCGACTGGGGCTTTCGCAGTTGCATCAGTTGCGTGGGCGAGTGGGCCGAGGGTCAAAAAAAAGCTACTGTTTGCTGATGCATGGCGATACACTATCGAGCCTCGCAAAACAGCGTTTAGCCATTCTTAAAGACAGTAATGATGGCTTTAAAATCGCTGAAGAAGATCTCAAAATTCGAGGACCTGGGGAAGTGCTCGGGCTCAAACAAACGGGTGAATTGCAGTTTAAAATGGCCGACTTGGGCCAGCATCAACACCTGTTAGAGCAGAGCATGTCGCTGGCTAAGACTTGGAGAGCCACGGACCCTGAGCGCTGCCAGCGTATTGTAAAACGCTGGTTTTCGCATTCGATTACCTATGCTTTTGTATAAACCAACATGAATTTAGACTTCCTTAATCCTCAGCAAAAAAAAGCCGTGATCACCACGGATCGTCCGTTATTGGTGCTTGCTGGAGCGGGCTCTGGAAAAACCAGCGTGATTACCCAAAAAATTGCTTACCTTATTCACGAGTGCTTTTTGCCAGCACAAAGTATTTTTGCGGTGACTTTTACCAATAAAGCCGCTAAGGAAATGAAGGAGCGTGTGGTTTCTGTACTCAAAGAAATTGATGGTGACGGCAGCACGGCAAAAAAAGTAAAAGTATCGACGTTTCACCAACTCGGTATGCGAATTATTCGCTCAGAGCTGGAGCGCCTTGGCCTGAGACAAGGCTTTAGTATTCTTGATGCTCAAGACTCGATGGCGGTGGTGAAAGAGATTATTGATGATTCGGCCAATGAGGACTTTGCTGCATTAGCCCTGCGCACGATTAGCCAGCTCAAGAATGAGCTGGTATCGCCTGATGAGGCCTATGCCTTGGCTGAGTCGGTTCAAGCAGCTGAGATCGCAAGGGTTTACGGGGACTATCAAAACTATCTAAAGGTTTGTAACGCGGTTGATTTTGATGATCTCATTTATCTGCCAACAGCGCTCTTGCAAGAGGATGAAGCCATCCGCCTTAAATGGCAAAGCCGGTGTCAGTATCTTTTGGTCGATGAATATCAAGACACCAATATTATGCAATATGCTTTGGTGAAGTTGCTGGTGGGTGAAGAAAAGCCTTTTACTGTCGTGGGAGATGATGATCAGTCAATTTACACCTGGCGCGGCGCCAACCCAGAAAACCTTACTCAGTTAAAAGAAGACTTTCCTGCTTTGGATGTGATTATGCTGGAGCAGAACTTCCGCTCTACGGGTCGAATCCTGCGGGTTGCCAATGCGGTGATTGCCAATAATGGCCACTTATTTGAAAAGCGCTTATGGAGTGCGGGCGATGTTGGTGAGCCGATTCAATTGATCCATGCCCAAGATGAGCGCGATGAAGTCGAAACGATCGCTTATGATTTATATGCGCATCAGATCAAAACACATACCCCGTTTTCAGAGTATGCGGTTTTGTATCGGGGTAACCACCAAGCGCGCC
>JBPEWS010000236.1:0-3972 GCA_052032465.1 Pseudomonadales bacterium | reverse complement strand
AACCCGCATTAAGCAAACCCTGCTCTATGTCTCTTGCAATGGGCAATAATTCTTCGGAAGGCCCATCAGACCAAACCATCAAATAAAAAACCCGAGAATAGACCTCCATTTCTTTAACAATCGGGTCTTCAATATCAGCGGGCAACTGGCTTTGAATCGCGTTAATTCGCTGCTTAGCATCTTCTAAAATAGCGTCCGTATCGGCATCTTCTTGCAGGGTAATTAGCCCGAGCATACCGTTATAGTTGGAGAAGTATTCCACCTTATCCGCACTGGGTAGCCCTTTTAACTCCTGCTCTACGAGTACCGTAATCGATTCTTGAACATCCTCAGGACTGGCGCCAAGCCACGGGATTTTGACCGAGATAATCGGCATATCAAAGTCTGGGAACAGCTGACGGTTTAATGATGTTAGCGCAAACGTACCTAAGATAAAGGCAAGGATCATTAACAAATTCGCAGCCACCTTGTGGCGGGCAAAAATCGCGATCATGCCTCGGTATTCAGTTGACTCGCTCACGATTTACTCTGCCGCGTTGTTATCAAAAACAGGGATAACCAACGTGCCCTGTGCCGCGTCTAGCATTTGCGTGGTCATGATCACCAGACCTGATTGCAGCTCTGGGCTTTGAATCACCAGTTGCTTTTCACCTGAAGGCGAAACCACCTCACCCATCACATTGACGTAAATTCCTTTGAGGCGATTTTGCGAATCAATAAGGTAAACACGATCACCTGAATGGAGCGTTCTGGCCGGCACTAACATGGTATCGGGCAAAGATGGCATCTCAACAATCAAACCGATCTGCTCACCAAGCTTCAGGTTGGTCACCTCGCCAATAATTGAAAAATAGGCATTAACCGTACCGGTTTGATTCACCTGATTACCTAAACGGCTCAGTTGTAAACGAATTTCTGCTTGCTGCTCAACGCGGGCATAAACTGGCATTTCATCGTTGAGTGATTTTTGCATGGCTTTTAAGTATTTGCTTGGCACTTTAGCTACCACTTCAATACGGTCAGGCTGGTAAGCCGTCAATAATGGCTGGCCTGTTGCCGCCTGCTCTTGCTCAACAGCAAAAACCTCTCCGATCAGCAACGGCTCTTCTGCGCGAATCACGGCGCGATCCATATTGAGCTTAATCTGGTCAATGCCTGCTTGTGCTTGTTCTTTTTGAGCACGGATATTGCGCAAATTATCTCGATGCGTGCCCAGCAAAGTTTCACGACCTTGAACAGCGACCTCTAGTTGCAACACTTGCTGCTGCGCCGTTTGGTAATCAAGGCGCGAACCCAAGTCTTTTTCGTATAAGGTGCGAGCTCGGTACTCATTTTCTCTAGCAATCTCAAGCTGCTGTTTCTCTCGCTCGAGCGCCTCTTTATTGTTCTTGCCACTGGCCTGCTCTTTTCTGTAAAGCGTATTTAAGCTGTCCAATTGAGCTTCACTGGATTGCAACTGCAAGCTAATATCCGCAAGATCCATTTTGATCAGCAAATCACCCTGAGCGGCTTGGGCACCTGATCGCACAGCGACTTCTTCGATATAGCCTGAAATCGGCGCTCTAAATGTGATGGCATTGGGCGACTGCACCTGAGCAAGCAAACTAACCTCAGGCGAGTGGGACTCAAGCGCAACTAATGTTGCACTGACACGCTTGGTATTATCGGCATTTTCCACCTTCGGCGGCTCTTCACTGGTCACTCGAAAGAAAAACACCAACGCCAAGAAACCAAGAAAAATCCACATGGCTGGCATGAGTAGAACACGCTTTATTATTGTTATAATCACATTCATAAAAATCAATCGCTTAGGTTTTAAAAAAGAAAGCCCCTCGTATCATAAGGAATGACAAGCGGTAAATCCAGCAATGCTAGTTAACTGTTTTCTTCGTTACCGTTTGCGATTTTGGAAAAACGCATCGAAAAACGGCGCCTTTATTTAATTCGCTACTCACTTCCAATGTGGCCTGATGGCGACGCAGTACATGCTTAACAATTGCCAAGCCGATACCTGATCCACCAGTATCTGAGTTTCGGCTCTCTTCAACGCGGAAAAAACGTTCGGTTAATCGCGGAATGTGCATCGCGTCAATTCCCTGACCATCATCACTAACCGAGATAACAAAGTTTCCTTTTTCATCGTACTGAGCCTCAATACGAACCTCGGCTTGCTCGCCCGCATATTTCAATGCATTAACGACCAAATTATTGAACGCACTATATAGCTCTTCTTCATTACCCAGAATTTGCACCTCATCATCAAGTGCGAGCGTCAGCTTTTGCGATGCTTTGACCAGTGGCTCGACATGCTGAGCAATAGAACGCAAAACACTAGCGGCAGTCACTGGCGTTTTAGACAACTTCAAATCCGTGGTTTCAAGGTTCGATAACAACAGCAAGTTATTCACGAGGCTGGCCATGCGGTCTGATTGATGCTGCATTTTGTCGTAGATCTTAATCTGCGTTGAGCTAATTTCGGGCTGAGAAGCGAGCATTTCTAGGTAGCCCGAAATGACCGTCAATGGCGTTTTCAACTCATGTGACACATTCGCAATAAATTCTTTACGCATCTGCTGAAGACGATGTATGCGGGTAATGTCTCGCACCGTCATCAGCGATTCACCCTCACCAAAAGGCGTAATATTAATGGCCACCTGACAATCAGACATCACGGGCGATCTCATTTCCAGCGTCTTTTCAAAGTCCGCTTTACTAATAAACTCAACAAAGTCACGCGCGCGCAGCAAATGCGTCATCGGCGTACCCTTGTCTGTCGGCCACTTAAAGCCCAGCATCTTTTCAGCTGCTTCATTCCACCATTCGATCTGGCGTTCATGATTGATCAGCACCACACCATCATTCAGTGCAGCCAGTGAGGTCTGAGCTCTTGCAATAATGGCTTCCATTTGTTGGCGAGCTTCTCGCTTTTTACGGTTCGAGCGAGCAATATGATAGGCAATGGTTTCTAGCGAGTTCGGCAAATAGCCAATTTCGCCTTCAGATCCTGCCTTCACCCAACGTAGCAAACGAAACAAAAAGACCAAGTAATACAGTAAAGCGCCAGCGAAAATCACCATCCCACAAAGAAAGTAATTACCCACTAACCAGCCTGTGGCGAGTGTTAAAACACAAAGCAGTAGCACTATCCTTAGCGCATGAAGAATCATCATAGGTTGTTACGCGTTAACTGTCGGAGAAAAGCGGTAGCCTAAGCCTCGCACCGTTTGAACAAATCGATCATAGCCATGCTTCTCTAGCGCTTTTCTAAGGCGGCGAATATGAACATCAATGGTTCGATCTTCGATATAAACATTACCACCCCAAACATGGTCTAGAAGCTGAGAGCGCGAATAAGCTCGGTCAGGGTGCTTCATGAAAAACTCCAGCAAACGAAACTCGGTTGGGCCGATCGTCACTGGCGCATTATCAGCAAACACTTGCTGCGCCTGGGCATCTAACGCCAAACCTTCAAACTCCAAAAACTGTTTAATGCGTTGTTCAGAACGACGCAATACTGCACGGATTCGAGCAATAAGCTCACGCGTTGAAAACGGCTTAGTCACATAATCATCAGCGCCAACATCCAGACCCTGCACTCTGGAGTCTTCCTCACCTCTTGCCGTCAGCATGATGATTGGAAGCTCTGCCGTGATCTCTTCTTTTTTTAGGCGACGCGCCAGCTCAACACCGCTAACATTCGGCATCATCCAGTCAAGCAGGACAATATTCGGACGGTGGTCAATAATCAGCTTGTAGGCATCTTTTGCGTTAGAGGCGGTAATGCAGTCAAAATCTGCCAGCTCGAGCGCTGTTTGCAGCATTTCACGAATCGCTGCTTCGTCATCAACAATTAACACCTGCTTTTTCATTACGCACCTCAACGAGTATAGGCGGTTAGTATATGACAAATATATTACAAGTTTATGACAACGAAATCCATAAGCCCACCACCCAGATCAAACCGACCCACTG
>JBPEWS010000235.1:0-4410 GCA_052032465.1 Pseudomonadales bacterium | reverse complement strand
GTTTGCGCGGAATTAAAGCGCCGGCATCATCGACCACGGTGCGCAGTTCATCCGGGCTTAGGTTGTTGTTTTGCTCCTCATCGGAAGATTTCGAGCGAAACGGCAGCAGCAATAATTGGCTGATTTTTGTCACTAGCCAAACGCCAGGAAACAGCAAAATCCCGATAGGATAGAGTAAATACGAGGCAGGGAATGCCACTTTTTCAGGCGCTGAGGCAGCAATGGTTTTGGGCGTAACTTCAGCAAATAAAAGAAAGATAAACGTGATCAAGATTGCGGTGACTAATTCTGTCAAGTTGCCCAAATAGGGTGCTAACCAGCGAGTCGCTAAGACCGTGGCAACCATCGTGGCCAAAATGTTCACGAAATTATTGCCGATCAAGATGGTCCCGATGAGCTGATCGGTTTTGCTCAGTAATTTTTCAATGAGTAATGCGGTTTTATTGCCTTGTTTGGCTTGGTGTCTGAGGCGATAGCGGTTAATGGCCATCATGCTCGTTTCCGAGCTTGAGAAAAAGGCTGAAAAAATGATTAAAATCACCAAAAAAATCAGCAATATGCCGCTTGAGATACTGTCCAACGAACGAGTTTTCCTAAAAGATAAGGCCTTTTATTGTTGTTATCCGAGCCTCAGTCGTCAAGTGCTTTTCGCGGACGTTGCATGATCAACGCGTGCTGTGCTTCGCCTGTTAGGTGCGGGTAATAGTTTTTTCGACGATCAATGGTTGTAAAGCCCAAGCGCTCATACAGCAAAATAGCGCTTTGGTTTTGTTGGCTAACTTCAAGCAAGCAGCTGTCATGCGTTAGTGTGCTTAGCCCGTGAGCTAACAAAGAGTGGCCAATACCCTGACCGCGAGCCGCAGGCCAAACAGCAATTTTGTATAGCTCGAGTAGGCCGTGCGACAAAGAAAACAACGCGAAACCTTGCAGTTTCGCCTCTTCATTTTTGGCTTGAAACAAGTGTAAATGCGGACTTGCTATTGAACGGTGTTCTGTGGCCTCTTGAGCGCTGTTTTTGCTGGCGCAGCGCATGAAGTCAGCCTTTGACCACGGATTGTCATCGGTTTGGCAATGCAACTGCCAGATCGACTCGATATCAGCCGTTTTTGGCGAGCTTATTGCAATGCGTTGGCGACCGGCGCGAGATACTCGATCCATAAGGTTTTTTTCCAGTCGGGTCGTTGTAAAAACTCAGCCAGTGGGGGCAGGGCAAGCACTTGAACGTCGGCAACTTCATTGAGCTGCCAATGGGTTTGTTGCTCATCAATGCTTTGATGCACTTGATCGCCCAGCATAATGAACAGTTTCTGAGGGAAATCGCTTAAATACTCATTAAACGCTAAGAAGGTATCTTCCGCCAAAAACATTTCATTGGCGGTTGGCGGCCATTGAAAGCTTTGCGCCTGCTGCATGATGGCGTCGCTATCTTGATGAAGCGCACCTAGCAGATCGTGCACCAGTTGAATTTCCTGCGACGACAGCCCGATAGAGCCCCACGGGCACTCCAAAATTAATAAAAAGTCGGAGCCTTTGAAGACAATACAAGCTAATTGCTGAGCGCTGGGCTCGGTGGCATCCAAGGCGGCTGAGTCGGTTTCTTTGCGCTCATTAGCCGAAGTTGAAGCGTCCGTTGTTGCTGAAGCGGTTATTGGCTCCTCGGTTTGCGCTTGTTGTTCTTTTACTTGAGGCGTCGATGCACTTTCTGCGCTTTGCGCATCATGAGTGGGGGGCGTATTTTGTGCGTGAGGTGATTCATTAAGCCCGCCACCTGTTGCTAAGCTTGAGTCATCATCAATGTTAGGCTTTGCCGCTGAGGTTGGTTGGTAAGCATTGTCGGTGTTTGATGGAGTAAGTTCAGACTTTGTTACCCATAATGGGATATCCAGTCGTTGTAACGCAGCTTTTTGCGCCTCACTCCACCAATCAGTCACCTATTGCCTCCCGGGCGTTAAATACCTTCCTCAGCCTGAGGGTTGGTTTTCTCGTTATTGCTCAAAATATTTAGCGCATTGATATAGGCCTTAGCAGAAGCAATGATAATATCGGTGTCAGCACCCTTACCATTGACAATGCGGCCGCCTTTTTCAAGTCGAACGCCAACTTCACCCTGAGAATCCGTGCCTTTGGTGATGGCATTTACTGAATACAATAATAGGTGCGTGTCGCTGTTAACAATATTTTCGATGGCTTTGAAGACCGCATCAACTGGACCAGAGCCTTCAGCTTGACTTTCGTGGGTTTGACCGTCGATTTCAATTTGCACCATAGCTTTTGGTGTTTTACCCACTTGGCTGCAAACCGTTAAATCAACTAGGCCAAAACGCTTGTTTTCAGTCGCTTGTTTGGAAGCTGAAACCAAGGTGTACAAATCTTCATCGTAGATTTCTTGTTTTTTGTCGGCCAAATCTTTGAAGCGCTGGAAGGCATCTTGGAAAGCCTCTTCACTACCAAACTCGATGCCTTGCTCTTCCATGCGTGCACGAAAAGCAGCGCGACCTGAGTGCTTACCTAACACCATACGGTTGGTGCTCCAGCCCACATCTTCAGCTTTCATGATTTCATAGGTCTCACGATGCTTCAGAACGCCATCTTGGTGAATGCCAGACTCATGCGCAAAGGCATTGGCGCCCACAATGGCTTTATTCGGTTGGACAGGGAAGCCTGTAATTGTCGACACTAGGCGTGAAGCCGGAACAATTTCAGGGGTATAGATGTCGGTTGTTACATCAAAAATATCAGGACGTGTACGAACGGCCATTACGATCTCTTCCAATGAGGCGTTACCAGCACGCTCGCCCAAACCGTTGATGGTACATTCAACTTGTCGAGCGCCAAACTGTACCGCCGAAAGTGAGTTGGCCACGGCCAAGCCCAAGTCATTGTGACAGTGAACAGAAAACACCGCCTTGTCCGCATTGGGAATGCGCTCAATCAGCTGACCAATCATTTCGCCATATTGCTGTGGAATCGCATAGCCTACGGTGTCAGGAATATTGATTGTTTTAGCGCCGGCATCGATGGCTGCCTCAATAATGCGACATAAAAAGTCGATTTCCGAACGACCTGCATCTTCACAGGAGAACTCAACATCGTCAATAAAGCCTCGCGCATATTTGATTGCCGCCACAGCTGCCTCGATTACCTGATCTGGCTCCATGCGTAGCTTGTGTTGCATATGGATCGGCGAGGTCGCGATAAATGTATGGATGCGGCCAGCATTGGCTTGCTTAAGCGCTTCACCTGCGCGTGCAATATCACTTTCTTTAGCTCGTGCTAAGCTACAAATTCGGCTGTCTTTGACCGATTCTGCAATTAGCTTAACCGCCTCAAAGTCGTCTTGGCTGGCGATAGCAAAACCTGCCTCAATCACATCGACTTTTAAGCGCTCAAGTGACTTTGCGATGCGCAATTTCTCTTGCTTGTTCATAGTGGCGCCAGGGCTTTGCTCGCCATCACGCAATGTGGTATCAAAAATAATTAAACGATCTTTGCTCATAAAAACCTCAATCTAACTTGAAGATAGTAAAAATAAAAAACGAAATGTAAGAAACAAAAAGATAGTACTGCCCTAAGGCAGGAGCAGAAGAGCGCTTAGAGCTTTTGCAGCTGCGCCTTGAGAAGGGGTCAATAAGTAAAACATTTGATAGTTCATATTTTGGAGTCTATCAAAAATCATTATGAATTCAATACTTTAATCTGCAAACTTTTCGAATCACTTATTCGATAAAACTAATGAACCCATTTTTCCTGATAGGCCTTGTTTTTCGGCGATTTCGCTGCCGTAAATTATTTTGTGAGGCGTGAGCACCCAGCAAAGTAGGCAAGCTTTACTGGGGCAAGGACTTAATTTTGGCTGAGCTTTTGGATCACAAAGTCCATGAATGAGTCGTAATTGGTTTCTGACACATTGAGCTGAGGGATATTAAAATAGCTTTCAAGGCCTTCTTGGTAAGCTTTTGCTCTTAGCGTTTCGGCGTGCAAGGAGTGATGTAAGATATCATCGATACTACCATTTGAGTGATAATCCTTGGTGCCAGGGTTAAAAACGTAAACAGGCGCATCATTTGGATCAATCATCTCGATAAAGTCGACCTGCTCTCGGTAGGCCTCTATTTCTGGGCTAAAGAATTCGGATAATTCATCCATACCGTAGGCTGCATTGATATATTCTTCGGTGAGTTTGTCTACAAGCTCTCCAGCCGATAAGGAAAAAATATCTAGCCACGTTAATAGCTCATAAGTTGCTTGGGTATCATAAGCGACAACGGCTGTTACTTTGGTGGATTCGCGCTCAACTGGATCAGAGGCATTAGGTTTGGCGAAGTCATCATTAAAGTTAATCCAAAGACTGGTGCCTGCTCCGGCCGACACTCCCATTAGTGCAATTTTATTGGTATCAATATCTAAGAT
>JBPEWS010000234.1:0-2174 GCA_052032465.1 Pseudomonadales bacterium | reverse complement strand
CGTAGTTCAACTTTGGCGAAATCATCAAACTCAATGGTTCCGGTGTTGTCGCTAGCGGCTTTGCTACTGCTCTTTTTGTCTTTCTTCTTGCTTGGTTTGTCGTCGCTCTGAGTAGCGGGGGCGAGTTGTTTTGACTCATCGATCATGGCATTGATTTTGTCTTCCTCGATGCGTTGAAGCAGCGGTTTAAACTTGTTGATCGGGTGGTCGAGCAGGGTGCTTTGAGCGTCGTTCCACGTTAATGGCTCAATATTCAAGAAGGACTCGACTTGTTCAGCGAGCTCGGGTAGTACAGGTTTGAGGTAGAGGCTAAGCAGGCGGAAAATATTGATCGCAAGGGTGCAGATTTCATGCACGGTTTGCTCATTGCCTTCTTCTTTGATCATCGCCCATGGCGCTTTTTCGTTGATGTAGGCGTTTGTCTGATCAGCAAGTTGCATGATTTCGCGCATGGCTTTGCCAAACTCTCGGGCCTCATAGTGGCTTGCAATGGTTTGCGCCGCGTCTTGAACCTCGGCGAGTAATGCAGGGTTATCGCATTGTGTGGCAAGTTTGCCGCCGAGTTTTTTGATAAAGCCAGCGGTTCGGCTGGCGATATTAATGTATTTGCCGATCAGATCAGAGTTCACGCGGGTTCGGAAGTCTTCTAGGTTAAGGTCTAGATCTTCAACATGAGCATTGAGCTTTGCGGCAAAGTAATAGCGCAAATAAGCGGGCTTTAAATGGTTCAGGTAAG
The DNA here is from genome assembly GCA_052032465.1 of Pseudomonadales bacterium. Taxonomy (GTDB): domain Bacteria; phylum Pseudomonadota; class Gammaproteobacteria; order Pseudomonadales; family JAXHSS01; genus JAXHSS01. Next base: position 1,438 of record JBPEWS010000234.1, on the reverse strand, counting down.
TGTCGGCCATAACAAAGGTGCCGCGTGATTTGGACATCTTTTTACCATCAACCGTCAAGAAACCATGGCAGAACACACCATTTGGCAGGCGATGATCTGAGTTTTTCAGCATCACGGGCCAAAACAGACCGTGGAAATTGATAATATCTTTGCCAATAAAGTGATACAGCTCGGCTTGGCTGTCCGCCGCCCAGTATTGGTTGAAGTCGAGGCCTTGCTGTTGGCATAGCGCTTTAAAAGCGGCCATATAGCCAATGGGGGCATCCATCCAAACGTAGAAATATTTGCTCTCATAACCCGGAATCTTGAACCCGAAATAGGGCGCTTCGCGGGAAATATCCCAAGGCTGCAAGCCGTCGTCTAACCACTCTTTGAGTTTGTTGGCGATTTCTGGCTGAAGGGCGCCACTGGTGGTCCATTCTTTCAGAAAGTCAGTGTAGTCGGCTAAGTTCAAAAAAAGCTGTTCGTTTTCTTTTTCGACCGGTGTGCTACCTGATAATGTTGAGGTGGGGTTTAGTAGCTCGCTGGCTTGATAGGTGGAGCCGCAGGCTTCGCAGTTGTCTCCGTATTGGTCTTCGGTTTTGCATTTTGGGCAGGTGCCTTTAACAAAGCGGTCGGCCAGAAACATGCCCGCTTCTTCGTCAAACAGTTGTTTAACAGGCTTTGAGCTGATTAACCCGCGCTCTTGCAAGGTGGTGAAGATCTGTTCAGCGAGTTCTCGGTTCTCTTCGCTATGGGTGCTGTGATAGTGATCAAAGCCAATTTGAAAACCAGCAAATGATGCTTCATGAGCGGCTTGAACATTGGCGATTTGCTGTTCAGGCGTGATGCCGTTTTCTTGAGCTTTGAGCATGATCGCCGTGCCGTGAGCGTCATCTGCGCAAACATAGTGGCAGTTATGTCCAGACATTTTTTGGAAGCGAGCCCAAATATCGGTTTGGATATATTCCAACATATGGCCAAGATGGATCGGTCCATTGGCATAGGGAAGGGCGCTGGTAATGAGAATGTGTCGAGGTGCTGTGCTGGCCATACTGTTTAAAATGTTTCGCTACGTTTACAAAATCGCAATTGTAACAACTAAAAGGCTTTGTCACTATCACCTTAAAATTAAATTAGAGAGGGAATCGGTGATTTCTCGAGTAATTAAATGGGGCATTGGCCTAAGTGTGGGACTACTCATGGCGTGCTCGCCGAAGTATGAGCTGCAATATCAATATTCTGCAGCGAATACCGATGAGGTGAAGGGCTGCGTGATGCAATGCAATCAAACGCGGTTGGCTTGTCAGAAAAATAATGAATTACAATTTTCACAATGTGATATGCAAGGCCGAACGGGGTTATACCAGTTTGAAAATAATCGCGTAGGTTGTGATGAGCGTCAAACACATTGCGAAGATACAGTATCGTTTAATAGCTCCGCGTTTAATCATATTTG
>JBPEWS010000233.1:0-2378 GCA_052032465.1 Pseudomonadales bacterium | reverse complement strand
TGCAGCACGGTTAGCTCATCGGCTGAGTCAAAAAAAGCGCTTTGAACCTCTGTTGAGCGTTTAATATCAAACCAACCAATTTCCTTTGCTGGCATTTTGTGTACCTGTCCACCCAAGGCTTCAGTAATGAGCTGGGCACCTAGGCAAATACCGAGTATGACCAAATCAGCATCGATGGCCTCGGCTAACCATTGTTTTTCAAGCACTAACCAAGGTAATTGTGCTTCTTCATGAATGCTCATTGGCCCGCCGAGGATAATCAGTATATCGGTGTTTTCGCAGTCTAGTGGCGTCGGGCTAGGCTCATAAAAACGCGAAAACGTCACCTGATGTTGATTAAGGTCGATCCAGTCCTGAATCGCGCCGAGCCCCTCAAAAGCAACGTGTTGAAAAACATGAAGTTTCATACAATTTTTAGCAGATAATGAAAGGTGAATGAGTGATTAACCATAGCATAATTTATGCGCAGTTTAGAGCGCAAAGCCTTTTCATTGATGGTGACAGGTTATGAGAAGTACGAAAGGATCGTTGTAGAAAGCGAGTAGTAGATAAAAAAAGAGCCATCACAAGAGGAAGGGATGGCTCTTTTGGGTTTATCGACAACGTAACGCCGCCTATTTACATGTTAGGGTAGTTCGGGCCACCGCCGCCTTCAGGAACAACCCAGTTAATGTTTTGCGAAGGGTCTTTAATGTCGCAGGTTTTACAGTGAATGCAGTTTTGCGCATTGATCTGAAAACGTGGACCGGCCTCATCCTCAACCACTTCATAAACACCGGCTGGGCAATAGCGCTGCGCAGGCTCTGCCCATTTCGGTAAATTGACTGAAATAGGTAGGCTAGGGTCGCCGAGCTGCAAGTGGCACAGTTGGTCTTCTTCGTGGTTGGTGTTTGAGATAAACACGGAGTCCAAGCGGTTGAACGTAAGCACGCCGTCTGGCTTAGGGTAATCAATAGGTGTGAAGTTCTTGGCTTCTTGTAGCTTAGCGTAATCTGGCGTTGGGTTGCTCAGCGTGATCGGTAATTTACCTTTAAACAGCTTTTGATCAACAAACACCATAGCGCCACCCAAAATATCACCATGTTTGGTAATTGCTGGGCTTACATTACGCGCTGTGTAGAGTTCTTCGTATAGCCAAGAGCCTTTTAAGGCATCTTGGAATTGCGTTAGGTCTTTACCGCCTTCATCGCCAGAAGCCAGTGAAGCGAATAAGGTTTCTGCTGCCAGCATGCCAGACTTCATTGCCGTATGTGAGCCTTTGATGCGCGCCATATTCATAAAGCCAGCATCACAGCCCGATAATAGGCCGCCCGGGAAGTGGCAACGAGGGATCGATTGATAGCCGCCTTTAGTTACAGCTCTTGCGCCGTAGGAAATGCGTTTGCCGCCTTCAAGCACTTGTTTGATGGCAGGGTGGGTTTTCCAGCGTTGCATTTCTTCGAAAGGGCTAACGTAAGGGTTTTGATAACTGAGCGAAGTGATTAAGCCTAAGCTCACTTGGTTGTCTTCGATATGGTAAAGGAAGCCGCCACCGCCATACGATTTGCTTTCAGAAAGCGGCCAGCCTGTAGTGTGAACCACTTTACCAAGTTCGTGCTTACTTGGGTCGATTTCCCAGATTTCTTTAACACCCAGACCGTAATGCTGAACTTCGCTGTCTTTATCTAAGCCAAATTTGCCGATAAGCTCTTTACCAAGGTGTCCACGGCAACCTTCTGAAAATAGCGTGTATTTGGCACGCAACTCCATACCGGGCATAAACCCGTCTTTTTGTTTGCCTTCTTTGTCGACACCAAAGTCGCCGGTAATGATGCCTTTGACAACGCCATCTTCGTAGATCACGCTAGCGGCTGGAAAACCAGGGAAAACTTCAATGCCCATCGCCTCAGCTTGTTCAGCTAGCCAACGGCATAGGTTGCCTAGGCTGATGATGTAATTGCCGTCATTGTGCAAACCATCTGGAACCAGAGCGGCGGGTACTTCCATTGCTTTGCTGTCATTTTTCATGAACAGGACTTCATCCTTGGTGACTTCAACATTAAGTGGTGCACCCAGCTCTTTCCAGTTGGGGAATAATTCAGTGATTGCCTTAGGATCCATGACCGCGCCAGAAACAATATGAGCGCCAATCTCAGAGCCTTTCTCAACTAAAACGATAGATAGCTCTTGGCCGCTTTCTTGTGCGAGTTGGCCAAGACGGCAGGCCGCAGCAAGACCAGATGGACCTCCACCGACGATGACGACATCGACTTCCATGACATCGCGTTCAATTTGCTCAGACATTGATCACCTTTTTATTTTTAGCTTAGAAAAAACAGGCCAGATTATAGCCAAAAAAGTCTATTTTTAACAGTATTGAACGGCGACAACTCGCTTTG
>JBPEWS010000232.1:0-1563 GCA_052032465.1 Pseudomonadales bacterium | reverse complement strand
CAACCAATTCGCGCTATTGAATGACAATATCAGCGCCGAAATGATCGATGGCGGCCTATTCCAAGACGTGATCGAAGAGCGCAATATTCAGGGTGTACCGACGGTTTACCTAAACGGTGAGTTATTTGCCAACGGCAAAATCGATACCGCAAAACTGATTGAAAAGCTGGTTGAAAAGCACCCATCGATTCTGGAAAAAAGCCAGAAGAACCCAACCGAAAGCCTACCCGTGCAAGATGTCACCGTTATTGGCGGCGGCCCTGCAGGTGTTGCAGCTGCGATTTACGCTGCACGTAAAGGCCTTGCCGTGACGGTCATTGCTGACCGCGTTGGTGGTCAAGTGAAAGACACCATGGGGATTGAAAACTTCATTTCGGTGGTTGAAACCACAGGCCCTAAACTGTCGCAGGATATGCTGACGCATTTGCAAAAGCATGACATTACCTTGCGCGAGCATTTTAAGGTCGAAAAAATTGAAAAAGGCGATATTAAACGACTGCACTTGTCCTCTGGCGAGCAGATTGAAACCAAAACGCTGATTATCGCCACAGGCGCAAAATGGCGCGAGCTGGGTGTTCCGGGCGAAAAAGAAAACATCGGTAACGGTGTGGCCTACTGCCCTCACTGCGACGGTCCATTCTTTAAAGGCAAAGATGTGGCGGTCATTGGTGGCGGCAACTCAGGTATTGAAGCGGCAATCGACTTGGCGGGTATTGTTAAATCCGTCACGGTGTTCGAGTTCATGCCAGAACTTAAAGCCGACAAAGTCTTGGTCGACTCAGCCACTAAACGCGACAATATTCGCATCATTAAAAACGCGGCTACCGAACAGGTGCTTGCTGAAAGTGGCAAAGTGACGGGACTTCAGTATCAAGATCGAGCCACAGAAGAAAGCCATGTTGAGCCTTTCGCTGGTATCTTCGTGCAAATCGGTCTTGTTCCGAACAGCCAATTCCTTGACGGCGTTGTTGAGCTGAGCAAGTTTGGTGAAGTCATGGTCAATGAGCGCTGCGAAACCAGCGAGCCAGGTATTTTTGCTTGTGGCGACGTCACTACCGTGCCGTATAAGCAAATTATTATCGCGATGGGTGAAGGTTCAAAAGCCTCTTTGAGCGCCTTTGAATACCTGATCAAAAACTTCTAATCAGCCATCACTTGCTGACTTAAACAAAAAGCACATCAACAAAAAAAGGCGAGCATTACAGCTCGCCTTTTTTATATTCATATGGATCAACAATCGTACATCATTGTCTAGGTGTTAAAATTTCCACAATTTGAAATTGACGAGCAATAGGATGAGCCACAATGACACATCAATCCCCATACATCTTCTGGTACCTCAGAGCCAAAACGCTCTGCATAACGCTTTTTAGTGTCTTCATAAGCATCCGACAAACGCTTTTGATCTTCCTCACCACGAACACCTAGATAGGGAAAATGATGCATCATATGACCAAAAATATTAATCATGTCATCGTAGTATTTTTTCGTATCTAGAATATGTTGATGCCAAAAGATATCCAAAGTACGACTTGGCGTAGTAACTAGGCCATCGCCCTCAAC
>JBPEWS010000231.1:0-2260 GCA_052032465.1 Pseudomonadales bacterium | reverse complement strand
GCGCTCGCTCTGGATCTGATCTGGGGTTATGCCGGCATTCTAAGCCTTGGTCATGGCGCCTTTTTCGCCTTGGGCGGTTATGCCATGGGCATGTATTTAATGCGTCAGATCGGTGATCGTGGCGTTTATGGCCACCCCGAACTGCCTGATTTTATGGTGTTCTTGAACTGGCAGGAGCTGCCTTGGTATTGGCAAGGTTTTGATCTGTTCCCATTTGCCTTGTTGATGGTCTTTTTTGTGCCAGGGTTATTGGCGTTTTTGTTTGGCTGGCTGGCCTTTCGATCGCGTGTCACGGGCGTCTATTTCTCTATCATTACCCAGGCTTTAACCTTCGCGCTGATGAATGCTTTCTTCCGAAATGAAATGGGTTTTGGCGGTAATAACGGCTTAACGGATTTCAAAGATATTCTTGGCTTTGATTTGCAGTCACAAGGCGTCATCAACGGCTTGTTTTTAGCCAGTTTGTTTGGCTTGGTGATTGCCTACTTTGTTTGTCGAGCCATTGTGCAAACCAAGGCAGGCAATGTCTTAGTCGCTGTTCGCGATGCTGAATCAAGGGCGCGCTTTTTAGGCTATCGTGTCGAAAACTTTAAGCTGTTTGTCTTTGTGGTATCAGCTTTGATTGCAGGCTTGGCTGGCGCCTTGTATGTCCCGCAAGTGGGCATCATTAACCCGGGGGAGTTTTCTCCGCTATTTTCCATTGAGGTGGTTATTTGGGTCGCTGTCGGTGGCCGAGGCACGCTTTATGGCGCAGTGATTGGTGCGATTGTTGTTAGTTATGCCAAAACCTATTTTACAGGTGCTTTCCCTGAGATTTGGTTATTCATGCTCGGCGCTTTGTTTGTCATTGTCACCTTGTACATGCCTAAGGGTGTGGTGGGTGTTATTGGTCAATTGGTGGAGCGAAAGGCCGTCAAAACCTCTCAAAAACAGGTTGGAGGGTCTGCGCTATGAGCGATTTTCTCAGTAGTATTTTATACCTTGAAAATGTGGATAAATCCTTTGATGGCTTTAAGGCGATCAATAGCTTGAGTTTGACTATTGTTCCGGGTGAGCTTCGTGCGATCATTGGCCCCAATGGCGCAGGGAAAAGCACGATGATGGATATTATCACGGGTAAAACCAAGCCAGATAGTGGGCGCGTGGTGTTCAAGGGTGAAAAAGACTTAACGCAATACGATGAGGCAGATATCGCCAATATGGGCATTGGCCGAAAGTTTCAAAAACCCACAGTGATTGAAAGCCTGAGTTTGGCCGATAACATGGAGCTGGCATTAAAAGGCCGTCGTTCGGTTTTTGCTTCATTGTTTTATCAAAGAAACCAGGAGGATGCTGATCGTATTGCGGCCATGCTAGAGAAGGTGAAACTGGCAGGAAAGGGCAGTGAGATGGCGGGTGATCTTTCCCATGGACAAAAGCAGTGGCTTGAGATCGGCATGTTGCTGATGCAAGAGCCTGAATTATTGCTGGTCGATGAGCCTGCAGCGGGCATGACCGATGCTGAAACCATGGAAACAGCTGCCTTGCTAAAAGCGATCAGTGAGCACCATTCTGTCGTTGTGGTTGAGCATGATATGAAGTTTATTGAGGCCTTGGATACGACGGTTAGCGTCTTGCATCAGGGCTCTATCATTGCTGAGGGTAGCTTAGAGAAAGTCTCAAGCACGCCTGAGGTTATTGAAGTGTATTTGGGACGTTAAGATGTTATCCGTTAAACAAATTGATCTTTTTTATGGGGCAAGTCAGGCGCTGAAATCGGTAGATTTTGAAGCGTCAATTGGCGAGATTAGCTGCATTTTGGGTCGTAATGGTGTGGGTAAAACATCGCTAACCCGAGCGATCACCGGCCGTCAGCCCATCACGCAGGGCGAAATCACTTGGCAAGGTCAGGCCATCCATAAATTAAACAATGCAGACCGTGCTCGGTTAGGTATCGCCTATGTGCCACAAGGGCGGGAAATTTTTTCGCAGCTCACCGTGCTTGAAAACTTACAAACCGGCTTAGCCGCGGCTCCAAAAAACCAACGGTTTATTGATGATGAAATTTATGCCTTATTTCCAGTGTTAAAAGATATGCTCAAGCGCCGCGGTGGTGATTTGTCGGGTGGTCAGCAACAACAGTTAGCCATTGCGCGCGCCCTGGTCATGCGTCCTAAGTTATTGATCTTAGATGAGCCGACGGAAGGCATTCAGCCATCGATTATTAAAGATATTCATTCGGTATTGGCTTTATTGCGTGATCGTGGTGAAATGGCCATTG
>JBPEWS010000230.1:0-8402 GCA_052032465.1 Pseudomonadales bacterium | reverse complement strand
ATTTAAAGTGCTCGATGGCAATGACCTACAAAGATCATGCCATTATCTCGTGCACCTACCTTAGCGCCTCTTTTCTTAGCTGAGAAGTTTTTTCTGTAACCTAATTCGCTTAATTTAACTCAGCTGGAGGCTGTTAGCTGCAAACGTATACGCTGGCCAGCTTCAAAAGGGCAGGACGACATAACGTCAATGCACTTTTTACCCATCATGAGCTCAATCTGCCATTCGTGGCCATTAAATCGTGAAGAAACCACTCGAAAATTGCCCTGGGCATCGTTAACCAATTGATAATCTTTGGGCCGAAGCAAAAGGCTCACGCCTTGCTCTGTTGGCCACTGCGCAAAACTCTTGAGTGTTTCATCGTTCATCTCGCCCATCATCGTTTGCCAACGCTTTGAAGTGCCGGTTTGACTTGCAAGGACAGCATCCATAAATAACGCCTCTCCCATGCTTTTTGCAATGGCCTTAGTTGCAGGGTATTGATAAAGCGCCTCTGGTGTATCGAGTTGCTGAATCATGCCATCATCAATAACCGCGATTCGATCCGATAATGCAAATGCTTCGTCACGGTCATGAGATACGAAAATCGCCGTAATGCCTTGATCATGAATCACCTGGCGCAATTGACGAATAATCTTAAACTTAATGCTTTGGTCCAGATTTGAAAATGGCTCATCAAACAACAAGACCTCAGGTTTGCAGACCAAAGAACGAGCAATAGCCACGCGCTGCTGCTGCCCCCCTGAAAGCTGCGCTGGTAGTCTATGCTCTAAGCCTTGCAACTCAAATAGCTCCACCATTTCTTGAAGCTTTTTTTGTTGAGTTGACGATGGCTGGCTCTGAATACCAAAAACAATATTCTTTGCCACCGACAAATGGGGAAATAGCGCATAATCCTGAAAGATAAAGCCTATTTTTTGCTTTTTCGCAGACTTTTCAGTTCCAAGAACCTCCAGCCCCAAGCACATTTCACCTTGAGTAATCGGCTGCAACCCTGCAATCGCTCGAAGCAATGTGCTTTTACCACTGCCACTAGCGCCAAGTAACGTAACGATCTCACCTTGCTTTAACTTTAAGTTAATGCCTTTTAACACCTCGGTTTGACCAAAACGAACAAACACGTCATTGATAATTAACTCAGACATGGGCAGGCTCCTGTCGATGCTGTCGCGCTGCTCCAGATGACAAGTTCATTGAGCGCTGAATCACCCAAATGGTAGGCAAACCCGCCAAGATAATCACTAAGGCCGGCAAGGCGGCTAACTCAAACTGGTCTGTTGACATAAACTCATACACATAAGTGGTTAACGTATCCACATTAAAAGGCCTCAGCAAAATAGCGGCCGAGAGCTCTTTCATCGACTCTAAAAAGACTAATAAAAACGCAGTTAATACCCCGGGTTTTGCCAAAGGAAGCCACAGCTTTCTTGCAATACGAGTCGTGCTGGCTCCAAGCAAGTACGCTGCCTCATCTTGTTGCTTAGGCTGTAATTCTAACACCGCACCCACGCTGCCATTGGCGATAGCCTGAAAACGACATAAAAAGGCAAAGCCCATTGCAAACAAGGTGCCCCCCAAAAGCAGGCCGACTTTATCGGCGCCCAACCACTGCAATAGATGATTAATCGATTTATCAAACTGAAGCACCGCGATCAGCACCGCGATACCCATCACCGTGCCAGGAACGGCGTAGCCCAGACTACTCAGGCGTAATTGATATGAACTAGCGCGACCTGAACTGCGCAATACCACATGAAACAATAATGCCAACAAAGCCGCAATCACCGCCACAGCTAAAGCCAAGCTCAGCGAATAACCCATTAGCTCAGCAAACCTTGTCCATTGCGTCTGATGCGCATAACGAACCGCTTGAAGCAGCAACATACTGACAGGCAGCACAAAGCCAAGAGCCAAAACCAATGAGCACCAAAGCATCATTAACAGTGAAACACCCGTACTCACCTGATGAAGAGGCAGGGGTTGCTGCGTCTGTCCAGAAGAGCCTAAACGCTGCCGACTTTTTTGTTCAAAGAACACTATTAGCAGCACAAAAATCAATAAACAGACCGATAGCTTAGCTGCCGCTGAAAGATCAGAGTAGCCCAACCATGTATCATAAATGCCTGTGGTTAAGTGCCAAACAGAAAAATAAGAGACCGCGCCAAAATCTGCCAATGTTTCCAAGGCAACTAATGTAATACCAACGGCCAGCGCTGGGCGCGCCAAAGGCAAGGCGATCTGCCAAAATTCTTTTGTGCGACTGACACCGAGTAATTGCGATGCCTCGCTTAATCGCGCATTTTGACGAGAAAATGCGACAACCAGAAGCCAGTAAATATAAGGAAAAAGCACCAAGCTGAGCACAAAAATGGCTCCCGGCAAGGAGCGGATCTCAAACAAACTTTGATTCTCTAGCTCAAAAGTTGCCCTTAGCCAGATTTGCACTGGGCCTGCGTAATCTAGCCACTCGGTATAAACATAGGCTACGAGATAGGCGGGTAGTACCAGCGGGGCAATCAGTAAAAAGCGAAACCAGCGGCGACCGTAAAAATCGTAGCGAGCCACAAACCAAGCACTGGGAAGCCCCCAGAGCGTAGCGAAAAAGCAAACACCACAAACTAAAATGAGACTATTGGCAATATAGTCCCATAAAACGGTCTCCCATAAATGCGAAAAAATCGGCGAAGGAGCCGATACTGCATAAATAAGAAGAACAAGAATTGGAGAGGTAAGTGCCAGTGCGGCGAGCCAAGAGGAGGCTCGCCACGACCAAGGCAGTCTTAATTGCATGAATTATAAATCAATCTGTACTTCGTCGATCAATTTTAACGCGTCTTGTTTATGCTCGGCAATAAGTGTCAACGGTACAGCATCGGCATTAAATTCACCCCAGCTTTGTACCAGCTCCGACAGCTCAACACCGGCTTTAACTGGGTATTCGTAATTTAGCTCAGCGTACATATACTGCGCTTGATCTTCGGTTAAAAACTCGATCAAAGCCAACGCCGCTTCTGGATGCGGTGCATACTTAGCCATGGCGACACCCGACAAATTCACATGCGTGCCGTATGCCTCTTGACCGGGGAAGTTAATCACCACCGACTCAGCCCAAGGAATTTGTTCTTCGGTATTTAACATCTTGCCCAAATAATAGGAATTGCCTAGGGAGATGTCGCATAAGCCTTCCTTAATCGCCTTAACCTGCGCTCGATCATTACCCTGCGGCTTACGCGCCAAGTTCGCTTTGACGCCCTCAAGCCAAGCTTTAGTTTCTTCAAGACCATAATGAGCAATCATAGAAGCCACCAATGATACGTTGTATGGATGCTTCATCGGACGTGTACAAATACGACCACGATACGCTTCATCTGCCAAATCGAGATAATCGAAGTTAGCACCTAATGCGCCCAGACGCTCCTTCGAGGAATATACGGCGCGCGCTCGAGTGGTCAATCCTACCCATTGATCATCTCGGAACTGTTCAGGAACATTTTGCTCAACAACCTCAGAAACGATCGGCTGTGTTACGCCACGATCAACCAATTCTTGCAATCGGCTAATATCAACAGTCAATACAATATCCGCCGGGCTCAGCTCGCCTTCTTGCGCTAATCGCTCAGCCAAACCTTTTTGAACATATACCACGTTGGTTTTGATGCCTGTCTCTTCAGTGAAGGCCTCTAACATCGGTTCAATCAAGAACGTTTGACGATAAGAATAAACGTTTAACTCTTGAGCGACAGTCGGCTCTGCTGAGTTTTCAGCCGTTTCAGAGGCTTCTTGTACTGGCGTTTGGTCGCAGGCGGCCACAAGCGCTAATGCAGATGCACCTAACCACAGCTTAAAATTTGAAATCATTGGGGTCTCCTCCCAGGGTTTGAATTATGTAAATGAGACCCATTATTGTTAAATACACTGTAAATATCCAGTGAAATCTGCGCTTATTTTGATTTAAAACCCCAAAAAAGCCGTTACACTGTCCAAAAACTGGCTATCTTCCCTATGTCACCCTGTATCTTGCTTTATTGTCGCCCAGGTTTTGAAGGCGAATGCGCTCAAGAAATTGAAGCTCATGCTCAACATGTTAATTATTTCGGCTATAGCAAAGCCCAAAAAAAACAGGGCTTTGTCGCCTTCCACACCTATGAAGCTGAGCATGCTTATCTACTCATCGAGCAGCTCGATTTTAGCCAGCTCGTCTTTGCAAGACAATGGTTTGCAGGCCTTGCTTTTGACAGCCTACCCCAAGCGGATCGGGTCAGCCCCTTACTTGCCCTTATCGATGAATTACCTCAGCAGTCGTTTCACTTTTTACAGGTAGAAAGTCCTGACACGGAGTCAGGTAAAGCTTTGCAGGGATTTTGCCGAAAATTTACTGCCCCATTGGCCAGCGCCCTAAAAAAACGTGAAATTCTGCAAAAATCCTCGAAAAAGCACAATTTACACCTCTTTTTCACTGATTCCAGTCAAGGCTACATCGGCTACAGTCCACGCCGTAATAGCTCGCCTTTTTTCATGGGAATTGATCGATTGAAATTTCCCGCTGAGGCGCCAAGTCGCTCTACGCTCAAGCTCGAAGAAGGGTTGCGCTGGTTTCTCAGTAAAGAAGAGCAAAGCGAATGGCTTCGCGGCGGCATGAAAGCGGTTGATCTTGGCGCGGCACCTGGCGGCTGGACTTATCAAATGGCCAAGCGCAGCATTTGGGTACAAGCCATTGATAACGGGCCGATGGACACATCGCTAATGAATAGCGGCATTGTCGAGCATATTCAAGCCGACGGTTTTGTTTTCAAGCCCAAAAAGCCTGTCGATTGGTTGATCTGCGATATGATCGAAAAACCGGCTAGAGTGGCTAAATTAATGGCCAAATGGATAGCACAAGAGCAGGCGCGTTTTGCCTTGTTCAACCTCAAGCTGCCCATGAAAAAGCGTTATGATGAATTACAGCTCTGCTTTGATTTGATGCAACAGCAATTGGGTGATGAGCCTTATCGCCTGCAAGCCAAACACCTTTACCATAATCGAGAAGAAGTCACCGTTTTTCTCACCCGAGAAACGCTGGATTAACGCGTCTCAAGCGGATTGCATATCCGCATTAAGCGCCTGTTGAAGTCGCTGCCAAGCCAGCTTCTTGCTTGCGCTCAAACGGGTTTCATCGAAAACCAGTTCCGAAGGCTGCTCTGCTGCTTTTTGAGCTAATAGTATCGCTAACAACCCGCGCATTAACGAAGACTGGCTATCGGCCATATGCGTTAAGGGCCGCGGCAAATGGCGTTGTTGCGCGCCAGCTAAATCGATTGGGTTTGGTTGCAATGCACTTTGCAGAGGCACTAACCAAGTTGTCGTTTCACAACCTTCAACCTCAAACTCAGGCTGGCGATACGATGCTGGCAACTCAGGCAATAGCCGACTGAGCTTCATCAGCGATTGAACCAGCGCTGTTTGGCTATGCTGCTGGTTGAGCCGCTCCAGTTCTTCAGCAATCGCAAGAAAGTCTATTGAATATTCAGTCATCCAGAAGTGTTTTTTGGCCCGATATTTTTTCTAAAATGCCATCCAGCTCGTCTAAGGAAGCATACTGTATAACCAGCTTACCCTTACCTTTTGCGCTGTGCTTCACATCCACTTTTGCGGCCAATAAGTCCGATAACTTTTGCTCCAATGCCCCGATATTCGGGTCAATGGGCGCTTTTGTCGTCGAAGATTTAGCCTCTTGGCCCCAGTGTTTAACCAGATTTTCGGTCTCGCGCACAGTCAATGCTTTTAAAGCAACTTGCTTGGCTGCTTGAACCTGCGGCTGGCCTTTCAAACTGAGCAGAACCTTCGCATGACCCAGCTCAATATCACCACGCTCAAGCTGCTCTCTGACAGCCGGCTCAAGTGACAATAGGCGCAATAAATTACTCACCGAAGTGCGTGATTTACCCACAGCATTGGCCGTTTGTTGGTGCGTTAAATCAAATTCACGTGCAAGGCGATCGAGCGCAATGGCTTCTTCCATCGAGTTTAAGTTTTCACGCTGAATGTTTTCGATGATCGCCATAGCAATGGTCGCTTCATCATCTACTTCACGTATTAGGCAAGGTACAGTCTCAAGCCCCGCAATTTGAGCAGCTCGCCAACGACGCTCACCCGCGATAATTTCAAACTGAGCTTCACTTAACTCACGAACCACCAGAGGCTGCATGATACCCTGAGCCTTGATCGACTCAGCAAGCTCCTCGAGCTGCTCTTGCGCCATATGACGACGCGGCTGATAGCGACCACGACTCAGCCACTCTACCGGTAGTTCTTTGACGATTTGCTGGGCTTTTCCAGAATCCGTATCAACCGACTGAATCTCATTTACCGTTTCTTGAGCCGACAATAACGCGTCTAGCCCTTTACCTAATCGGCGCTTCTTAACCATAACCTTCTCCTTTAACGGGCTTCTTTTTGGCGCGCAACCAATTCTTTGGCTAAGGCCATATAAGCAATAGCGCCTCGCGAGCTTCGATCATAAACCCAAACCGGCTCGCCATGGCTTGGCGACTCAGCCAAACGCACATTGCGAGGAATGATCGTGCGGAAAACCCCATCCTTAAAATGCTTTAATAATTGCGCCGAGACATCATTGGCTAAACTATTGCGCATATCATACATGGTTCGCACAATGCCCCCGACACTCAAGGTCGGGTTAATCGAGCCACTGACTTGTCGAATGGTGTCGAGCAAATCAGACAGGCCTTCAAGCGCATAATACTCGCACTGAATTGGCACAAGTACTTGATCTGAGGCAACTAAGGCATTGACCGTCAGCATACTCAATGAGGGCGGACAGTCGATAATAATAAAATCGTATTGATCTAAAATAGGCGCTAAGGCTGTTTTTAGAATATATTCTTTGCGCGGCTGATTAAGCAGCTCGACGCTTGCGGCTGTAAGATCCCCGTTGGCAGGAAGCACATCAAAGTCAAAGGCCGTTGAAACGATCGCCTCTTGCACCGTAGCATCACCGACCAGCACATCGTAAACACTGATTTCAAGCTCGTTTTTATCCAGACCGCATCCGGTTGACGCATTGCCCTGAGGGTCAAGGTCAATCAATAAAACACGATGCTTAAGCTGAGCCAAAGAGGCCACCAAGTTGATACTGGTTGTGGTTTTACCCACGCCGCCTTTTTGGTTAGAAATAGACAATACCGTTGCAAAAGACAATGCATCCGCGTTTGAACCTGTCACGTTAGCCTCGCTCGACAATCACAAGAACCCGCGACTTATCTACCCGCGGAACATTAAGAGTTTCACAGCTTATCACAAAATCCTGACGCAGTGCGTCGATCTCTTGCTGCGCAGCACTGGCCTTCATCGCTAGCCACTGACCGCCTTTAGCCAGCACTGGCTCTGTCAACTCAATGAACAAATCCAGCTGTGCAAAGGCTCTCGACGTGATTTGCTGCGGGCGAATTTGCGGCTGATACGACTCAATACGACCATGATGAATCGATACATTTTTTAAACCCAGCTGCATCACGGCCTGCTGAATAAAGCGGGTTTTTTTGCTGTTTGAATCCAGCAAAACAAACTGTTGATCCGGCTTTAAAATCGCCAGCGGCAAACCCGGAAAACCAGGGCCCGTGCCAACATCCAAAACCGTTTCACCGTCAACAAAGCGAGCAATCGATAAGCTATCAAGCAAATGATGAGTCAGCAAATCCTGTGCCTGTTTGATGGCGGTAAGGTTAAACGCCTTATTCCACTTTTGCAGCAAGGCCAAAAGTTGGTCACTTTGCGCCACCTGCTCGGTGCTGGCTTGGATACCCATTTGCGCCAAGTCACGCTCGATCTGTGCGGAAAATCCTGCCATTATTTATTCCTTGGGATGCCCAGTTTTTGACGACGTTCCCATAGGTTTTTACGGCTAATACCGAGCTTTTTAGCCAGCTCTGTCTCGTTTAACTCGCCTTCATGGCGACGTACGAAATTCACAAAAAACTGGTCTTTGGCGCTCAAGTCCTCAAAGCCTTCCCCAAGATCGGCTAATTCCACCGAAGCAGGCTTAGCTTCAGTTGGCGACTCCAGCCTAATTTGATCTTGCTCAATAATATTACTGGGGCTTTGAACCAGCGCTTGTTTTAAGGCGTTTTCTAACTCCAATACATTACCGACCCACTCATGTGCCATGATTTTTTCCATCGCTTGTGGTGTTAACCGTGCTGGCGGTCGATTCAGGTTAAGCGCAATGCGCTTGAGTAGATGATTAACCAGTGCATCAAAGTCTTCCATTCGCTCACGTAGCGGCGGCAAATGAATCGAGAAGACATTTAGATGAAAGTATAAGTCTTCGCGAAAAAGCTTTTGCTGGATCAGCATTTTCAAATCTTGGTGAGATGCACTAATCAAACGCACAGGGCGGTTATCTG
>JBPEWS010000023.1:0-5619 GCA_052032465.1 Pseudomonadales bacterium | reverse complement strand
AGTCGATTATGCTGATACCCTCTGGGGGCCAGTGATTCACAACCTGCCGATGCTGGTGAACCAGAAGCGCACCTTTGATAGCGATGCGTATCTGACAGGATCGATCAATACGGTCTATGTGGGTGATAACACGGGCTTTTTACGCGCTGTTAATGCAGGTGAGCCAACCTCTAGCACGGTGACAACGAATTTGAGCAATACTGGCGGGAATGAGTTCTGGGCATTCATGCCTGTTGAGCTGATTCCGAATATTTATCGACTTAATGCTGAGGCAACAGAAGCCGGTGACGTAAACCCGAATTACCACAACCGTTATGTCTACGGTGTGGATGGTGAAATCACGGTTTTGGGTGCAGATTATAACCGTGATGGAGACTTCTTAGACTCCACAGAGGTGACGCGCAGTTTTAAAGATGCCTCGGGTGGTATTTCGACCGAAACCGTCACGCTGGATGATACGATGAATATTTACTTTGGTCTTCGTCGTGGTGGAAGTGCTTATTATGGTTTAAATGTTGCCGACACTTATGCAGGTGGAAGCCAAAATCCGAAATTACTGTTCCGTTTGTATAATACCTACACAACGACAGTTCAAGGTAATGCTTTAATTGGCGATGTAAGAAATATCCAATTAGATCGCTTGGCAGAAACCTGGTCGCCTATGGAAAAAGCTAAACTTCGCCTTAACGGAGAGATTAAAAACGTGCTGATCTTCGGTGGTGGTTATGACTCGGATCAGAACGAAGCTATTGATAGCGATATTATCAATTACGATGTGATTAACACGCCGCAACTCGGTAATGCAGTGTATATCGTCGATGCTGAGACAGGTGAGTTGCTGAGCTACATATCTGGTGTGGTGACCGATACCAGTAAGGGTGTTTCATCTGTGGATATGAACTACAGTATTCCGGGACGTATTGCCGTTGTCGATTTAGGCGGCGATGGTGTTGATCTGCTTTATGCGACCGATACCGGGGGACAGGTATTTCGTATCGAAATCGACAGTGGGGCGGGCAGCTACGACACCAACGGCGATGGAGCGGTGGATACTATTATTGATATTGTTTCTTCGGTGACGACTATCGCGAAACTTGGCCGCTCTGTGGCAACTACGGATGAGGATAATCGCTACTTCTTCTCTGGGCCTGTGGCGAGCTTTGTAAAACAAGGTGATATGAAAGATGATCTGGCTTTGGTGATCAGCAGTGGCTTTGTGCCGCAACTGGGTAATGCCGAAGTTCAGGATTACATCATCACCCTGTTTGAGAAAGATGTATATATCAAAGGGGCGCCTGCGGTAGCTACGCCTTATACGCTAGACAACTTTGTTACGATTGATCCTGATTCAGCGGCTTTGGAATATGAGAACAATACGTTGTTATCAACGATTAGCACGACCGATGGTTTGGTTGGCTGGAAGCTGCCGTTGAATAAGAGCAATGCTGAAAAAGTAACCGGTGAGCCCAAACTGGTTAAAGAGCGCTTGTTCTTGACGACGTTCAGTATCGATAACCCAGACCAGCAAGATCAGTGCTCGGTAGCGGTCGGTCAGTCTAACTCGTATGCCATGTACCTTGATGCGACAGCGATCTATTCTTCAGGTCGTGTGATCAATACGAGCGCAGGCTTCTCTACCACAGGTAGCGTGATCAAAAATGTTCGAGACTCGAACGATACATACTTCTTGTTTGGTACGCAGGCTGTCTGTCTTGAGGGTAATTGTAATCAAACGCTTCAGTTAGATACGCCGCCGACACCCGAGCCAGAAAATTTCTTTACCGATACAGAAAGCTTGATTCGTTCAAAATGGCGTCAATGTATTGATTCTGATTTTATTGACTGTGGATCTAATATAGGAGTAGGTGGCCCATGATAAAACCAAACGGCTTCACGCTTATCGAGCTTTTAATCACGATTGCCATTGTTGCAACGCTTTCAGCAATCGCGATTCCAACTTATCTCAACTATATTGATGGTTCCGAGGAGTCGGTGGTACGTGGTGATTTATTGCGTATTCAGCAGGAAATGGAGCGAGAATATGGTAATAATAATTTCGTTTATTCTTTGCCTTCCGCCGCATTTTATTCAGACGAAATGGCCGCAGAGAACCACACCTATTCAGTGACGTTATACAATACCAACCAGCAGTATATTATCAGTGCTGTGGCAACCTCGGGCACGGGCGCTTACAGCCTAGACTCCGCGAATGTCATGTGTTTCGATGACAGCACGACGACGGTCGCTAAAGATACTCAAGCTGAGATTGGTTCAACGGCTTCTTCGGCCTGCCCTGAATTGCTCTAATTCTATTTTCCTCAGTGAGCGAAAGTTCACTTTTTTCATGTAACGCATTGTCACATCTGTGGCGATGCGTGTCTCTTTGCTGTTAATTTGCCGTTTCAAGTGTATATCCTCTAAATAGGGTGTTGTAATCTAAAAAACTAGCCGATTGCTAGTGATTAAACATTGAACGTTTTCATGGTGAGCTCAGCTCAGGCGGCTGTTGAAGCAGCAAGATAAAAACCACAGGCAGGTTGGTAACGTTTCAGTATTGCGTAATACACGCAGGAGGGCTATAGCATGTCTTGGAATTGCCCACAGAAACAAACCGGTTTTGTGCTGTATTTTGCCATTGCCATGGCCGTTGCTATATTGATGATTTGCATTGCACTAACGCGCAACTAACTATCGGCCATTAGTAATGCCAACTTTATCAAACTCAAATCCATCTCCGACAGTGCAGCAACTCACGGCCTGAACCTAGTTCAGAACTTTATCTATGAGGATATGAAAACCTCAGATCGACGTGAAATTAATCGCATGATCAACAACCCGTTTGGTACAGATGGCCTTTATGTTTGGCCAGATAATCAAGGCGTTGCCCAAGCAGGGTATCAAGAAACTCAGGGTCGTATTGTCATTGAAGGAACAACTGAGGTGGGCATATCGACTAAGACAAAATTCTTAGAATGCGTCAAAACCAGCTCCAGCAGCACCATTGCCAATTACTATTTTAAGACCACCGTTAATATCGATATTCAAAATCGCGAAGTTCGCCAAGAACAGTATTGGAAAATGCTGGGCATATCGCGATTCATTTGCTCTTAAGAGGTGAAGAGATGAAATTTCTACGACTATGCACACTCATGCTCTGGGCCTTGATGATGGTTATGATTATTTTGTCGCCTGCAAAAGCGGACGATATCGATATCTATATCAGCTCAGGCTCAGATTACGGACTTCAGTCGAATCAGGGCAATAGCTCCACATTAACCTTTATTCTTGATGACTCTACCTCGATGGACGATGCCATTGACGATAGCAGCATGAACGAGGACAGCAATGAAGAGTGGTGGGATGAGCTTGAGCGACGAACGGCTCTGAAAAATGCGTTCACGGATTTTATCTCTTCGGCACCCGAGGATTTAAAAATCATTCCATTTTTGATGAATGAAATAGAAGATGACCCTGAAGACTTTTGGGAGCAGCCAGATAACCGCTTCTTGAGCCATCGTTTTTATTCTGAGACATCCAAGTTGTCAGGAAATGACTACCGACAGCGAGTGATTGATCACGATGATGATGGCTCCGTGGGCACGGAATTGTCATTTGGTCGCTATGAATGTAATAGAAACACGAGCTCAAATGCGGGGTATTTATGCAGTGGTAGTGGCTATGATTATGACACGACCAGCAATTCTGATTTTGGAACTTCAGGTGCAAACTATGCATTAGCGATGCACTTCCCGATGCCAGGTTTTAATGAGGAAGGCTCGGTATCCAGCGCAACAGAAACCGCCGATTTACTCGGTCGAGACGTGGTGGGTCTATTTATTACAGGCTTTGATTTAAATGGCCCGGGTTCAGATGCAAATTTTGACGGCATCGTGGATAACCCCAGCGATAACGCGGAGCTGTTGGTACGCATTTATAATCGAGGCTTATTGGCCACTGGCTCTGACTCATCACAAACGGCGAATGCCAGCATTATTTTTGCGAATAATACGGCCACAGCCACGGTTCAGCCGCTTGCAGAATTTACGCTGGATTATTATCCCGTCGGGTATAAAGAGGGCGGTCATTTTTCGGAAAATATTTATCGTGTTCCAGAATCAGCCATAGCAGGCTTTGCCTCACAGCTTGAGAGTGGTTTAATTCGTGAACTAAGTTTTATTTTCTATAAGAAAACGCGCACGAATATCACCGATTTTGGCCTCGATTATAATTTTGACGAGGTAGAGCTGCATATTGAGCACACTTCATCAAATGAGCAGCTAATCACTTCAAAAGTGCAAACCATAGGCTCAGATGCCATCGAAGATGCCTCAGGTGAAGTATACGACCTTAACTTGAATGACCCAGCACCGAGCGATGATTTCGCCATGCGTGAGCTTCGAGTTAATGCCAATAATAAAGCGGCGATGCGGTTTATGTTATTGCCTTTTGACTCAGCAAATAGCAGCACAATTGATACGATGGCTCTTAGGCTTTACCCAGCCTCGGCTTTAGCATCGAATGCCAATGTTACCTTGTATTTCAATAGTTTGGGAGAGCCAGGTCAGATTATCCCCATTGAGTCAGGTGGAGTCTCATTATTGATTGACCAAAGTAATGTTACGGCTAATGTGCTAGTGAACGCCACTACATGGAATGCGGCGTTTGCCTCTGGTGGTTTTTATGAATTGGCATTACCGAATACGATGGTTTCGGCAATCAAGGGTGTTTTTTCTCGCAGCAGCTGGTCCTATCATGATGCCATTACATTAGCGATGAGCTCAAGCAGCTCGAATGACCTGCACTTTTATTCTTATGAGCATAGCCATGCATTGCATAAGCAAGATAGCTTATCGGCCTCGTATTCTGAGCAATGTTTAGATTTAAAACAAACCTATGAACTGCGCTCAGATACTAACGGCGATGATGATATCGATCTGCGGATGTGTGAGCGCTATGTCGCCCCAACGTTAGCGATTTACTTGGATTCAGCATACAGTTTTAACAGTGTTCAATTTCCGAGCACGCAGCGTGAAAAACTAATACGTGAAGCGTATTACCTGCCCGCTCAGGGCAATACGCCTATGCATGAGGCCTATGCAAATACGCTTAACTACCTGTTAGGCTATTACAATACAGCGGCGAAAAGCTATCAAGAATCACCATTGGTGGAAATTGATGCCAAGGCCTGTGGCTTTTTCGACTCTGTTATTCTGCTAACCGATGGTGAAGAAAATGCTGGTGGTGGCGCCTATCTCAGTAACACCTTAGATGCACAAGACGAAGGCGGTGACTGGGGTGAAGCCATTGGGGCCGCCCGCTATATGATTGATACAGGCCATGATGCAGATGGTGATCAAGACCCCGATAACTCATTTGTGTTCGGACTGAACTCGTACGGTGTCTTATTTGGTGATGACCCAGAAGACGGTTTTTCAGAGTTTGTCGAGGCCGCAGGAACAGCCGTTTATAATGACGATGGTGATCCGCAACCTTACACCGCGGTTTCGTCTTATGGCTTGGTTAAAGCGTTCCAAACCATTCAGTTTGATGCACTAACCATTAGCTCTCAAGTGAGCACGGTGCCAGATCCCGCGGCTAATCCAGTCAATAGCTTTGAAA
>JBPEWS010000229.1:0-4264 GCA_052032465.1 Pseudomonadales bacterium | reverse complement strand
GTCGCTGCGTTTAATTCGCTGCATTTGATGTTCAGGGTCTTCGCTTTTCATCGCATCAATCACTTTATGGTGTTATGGGCCGCGCCGCCGTAAATGGAAGTAGGCGCGAGTGCGCAAGCGGCATGGTTTGAGTTGTAAAGGCTGGGTAGGGCAACTTCCTGAGAGCTTCAAAAAAAGAAGTTAGCCATTGTGCGAAAAGCAGCGACTCGCTTGGCCTGCTGGTATCAATAAAATATTGAGTACGTGGGGTCTCTTTGCTCGATGACTTAGCGCCAAATATGATGCTTTTGTCGACAACAGTTGATGAAGAGGAATCCGCTGATCGGTTTTGTAAACAAATGAGTGCGAGACTGCTTGAGAAGCAATAATCGTTTTTTTGGAAACCGAGAGCGTTGGGTGTGTTAGTTGCCGCTAGCTGCCGATTTTTTGGGTTTTGCGCGACAATAAGCATCGACAATCTTCCCATCTTTGCGCTCGTAGCTTTCAATCCACGTGCATTGTGCGGTTTCTTTGGCACACTGGTCTTTGCTTAGCGTTTTACATTCCGTCGCTGCTAAACTCGACACAGAGGCCGCAGAAAAGATGATGGCCATCATGGCCTTTAGTCGTCCAAATTTCATAAGTGCATTCCTTTGCAATGTATCCGTAAAATGGCAACTCACTACCATTGAGTACATAATCTCGAATTTGAGTTGCCATCACAAGGGGTCATCCCCCATACAAGTGATCCCCTGTTTAGGGGGCTACTTATTAGCGCGTTTACGCTCGTTTTCTGTGAGTAGTTTTTTACGGACACGGATAGATTCCGGAGTCACTTCAACTAACTCATCGTCTTCAATGAATTCAAGCGCTTGCTCAAGACGCATTAAAATCGGTGGAGTCAGTAGTAAGGCATCATCAGTACCTGAGGCGCGAACGTTGGTTAGCTGCTTGCCCTTAGTTGGGTTAACCACCAAATCGTTATTACGTGAGTGAATGCCGATAATTTGGCCTTCATATACGTCTACATTTGGCTCGATCATCAAGCGACCACGTTCTTGCAAGTTGAATAACGAATAAGCCAATGTCTTGCCTTTAACCATAGAAACCAACACGCCGTTTTTACGCGTAACGACATTGCCAGGCTGGTATGGGCCATAATGTGAAAAGATATGCGTCAAGATGCCTGAACCTGCCGTCATCGTCAGGAACTCAGAGCGGAAACCAATCAGGCCGCTGGATGGGCAAACCGCTTCAAGGCGAATACGGCCTTTGCCATCTGATTGCAGGTTCTTGATTTCTGCACGGCGTTGCCCCATGGCTTCCATGATGGCGCCTTGGTGTTGTTCATCGACATCGATAGTAACAAGCTCATAAGGCTCTTCTTTTTCGCCCGCTTCGTTGGTTTTAACGATCACTTCAGGCTTAGAAATGCCTAGCTCAAAACCTTCGCGACGCATGTTTTCGATCAAAACTGACAAGTGAAGCTCGCCACGGCCAGAAACAATAAATTTATCAGCAGAATCGCCTTGCTCTACACGCAATGCGACGTTGTGGATCAATTCTTCGTCAAGGCGATCTTTAATATTACGCGAGGTGAGCAGCTTGCCGTCTTGGCCAGCAAATGGTGAAGTATTCACCTGGAAGGTCATGCTGATAGTCGGTTCGTCTACAGTCAAAGGTGGCAATGCTTCTGGCTGCTCAAGGTCACAAATCGTGTCTGAGATATTCAACCCTTCGATACCGGTAATACATACGATCTCGCCAGCATCTGCCTCGTCTAGCTGGATTTTATCCAGACCGAGGTAGCCCATCACTTGAAGCACTTTAGCTTTGCGTTGGTTGCCTTCGTTATCGATGACGAAAACTTGCTGACCTGGACGGATCTTACCACGGTGAACACGGCCAACTCCGATAACGCCAACGTAGGTTGAGTAATCCAGTGAGCTAATTTGCAACTGCAGTGGGCCTGTCTCGTCAAGCTGAGGTGGTTCAACATGCTTGATGATGGTTTCAAATAGCGGCGTCATATCGTCTTGCAGCTCATCTGGCTCATGGCCTGCAATACCGTTTAGCGCTGAGGCATAAACGATAGGAAAATCAAGCTGTTCGTCTGTCGCACCCAGTTGGTCAAATAGGTCAAATACTTGATCAACAACCCAGTCAGGACGTGCACCATCACGGTCGATTTTGTTAACAACAAGAATCGGCTTTAGGCCGTGATTAAATGCTTTTTGTGTAACAAAGCGAGTCTGCGGCATTGGGCCGTCAAAGGCATCTACCACCAGAAGTACGCAGTCGGCCATCGACATAACGCGCTCAACCTCACCGCCGAAATCGGCGTGGCCTGGGGTGTCGATAATGTTGATACGGTAGTCATTCCATGTGATTGCCGTGTTTTTGGCCAAAATGGTGATGCCGCGCTCTTTCTCGATATCGTTTGAATCCATAACGCGATCTTCGATCTCGTTTCGGCTTTCGAGTGTGCCTGATTGTGTCAGCAGTTTATCAACCAGGGTGGTTTTGCCGTGGTCAACGTGAGCAATGATTGCTATGTTACGAATAGTATTGGCCATGTGTAAGTACCTAAATGAATGGGCTTTTTTCAAAGTCGCCTATGCTATACTATTGCGCAGAAGAAATTAAACGAAAGTTAGGCTCAAGCTTATATTTTTACAGTTTTTTAGTGATATGGTTTTAAAATGAGAATAATAAAGACATTACTGATAGCGAGCTTGTCATTCGTTCCTTTTCTGGGCCAAGCGATTACACTTGAGGAAGCCTACCTCAAAGCCAAACAAAATGACCCCGGTTTTCGAGCTAACATAGCGAATATTAACTCCCTGCAAACCATGAACCAAACCGCGTTTAATGACTTGTTGCCACAAGTGGGTTTGCAAGCTCGTACGGCGGAAGTAAGCGTGGATAACGACCGTATCATTGGTCAAAATGACTATTCGCTTCGAGAACTGGGTATTCGTGCCGAGCAATCGTTGTTTCGTCCTGATCAATGGTTTAATTATCGCACGGCAGTTAAGCAAGATGAGCTTTATGATATCCAGAAGGTGGGCGCAGAGCAGGCATTGATTCAAAAAGTGGTGGATCAATACTTTAATGTTCAAGAAAGCCATCTGCGTTGGCAGTTCTCTGATAAAAATACCACAATGAATAGCTTATTTACTGAGCTTGCACGCGTTCAACAAGATTTGGGCGTCATTGATAGTAACCGCATTAACTTGGCGCTATCAAATGAGGCAGCATCAGAAGCAGAAACGATCGCCACCAAGCAGTTGTTCGAGCTCGAGCATGAGCGTTATTTCCAGATTGTGGGTGAGTATATGCCGCTGGTGCAGCTACAAGATGTTTATAACCCGCTTTGTGTCTCCTGCTTGGATGATTATTTGGAGCTGCAAAAGCAACAGCAGCTCGTCAGTCTCCAAGAGCTCCAAACGGCGGGCAATAAAGCAATTTCTGATGCACAATATAGCCAAGCCTTCAGCGGGTTTTTGCCTCAGATTAATGCCTATGCTAACTACGGTAAGCGCGACTCAGCCCAGTTCTTTGTTACTCAAAATGGCCTAGCGTTGGTTGACTTGGAAGCTGAATTATTTGAAGTGGGTTTTGAGCTTACTTGGCCGCTGTTTTTGGGTGGCTCAAACTTAACTCGTGTTAAGGCGGCGGCATACCGAAAAGAAGCCGCGCAGCTGGAACTCGTTGATGTGAAATATGAAGTTCAGCGCCAATTGGCATTAGCAGAAATGCAGTACGCGCAAAGCAAGAAGCTATTAGAAGCGCACCTGACCAGCTATCAATATGCCAAAAAGGGTTTGGAAGCCGAACAAGAAAAGCTACGCCTTGGAAGTGCTTCTAAAATTGATGTCTCAAAGTCACGTTCAAATTTGCTTCAGGCCGAATATCAACAAGCGCTAACCAAGTTTAACGTGCTTCGTGCTTGGATGCAGGTACTTGCCTTGCATGGCCTGCTATCTGAAGACAGCCTGAAAGTGGCCTCTGAAGCCTTGGCAATCAGTTAAAACTTTAGCTGTTTAGATTATGATTCGCCAAGGAGGGCTTGAATCGCTTCCGCGGTTTTGCGAGCGCTGCCTTGCATCGATAATAAGCAGTCCTGAGCAGACTCAACCTGAACCTGAAATGGAGCCGGTCGCTCAAAAAATGATTGTAGCGTGTTTAGCAATGCCTGCTCATTTTCAACAATCGTTAGTACCTGTTCTTGCTGTAATGTATCGACAATTGCTTGGAAGTTGCGAACATTAGGGCCGGTTAA
>JBPEWS010000228.1:0-2933 GCA_052032465.1 Pseudomonadales bacterium | reverse complement strand
AAGCTAATCATTTCGCGCTTTTCATTAGGAATCTCGATACCAATCACTGTTTTACCGCGAATCACCTCAACCACACGAACCGAGATAACGGCCATGGATCGCGCTAAGTCCTTAGCGATATTACTGATCTTGCTGCCACGAACACCGGGTGCTGGCTGTACCTCAAAACGCGTAATCACAGGCCCGGGTTTTAC
Source organism: Pseudomonadales bacterium (assembly GCA_052032465.1). Taxonomy (GTDB): domain Bacteria; phylum Pseudomonadota; class Gammaproteobacteria; order Pseudomonadales; family JAXHSS01; genus JAXHSS01. The sequence goes on along the minus strand of JBPEWS010000228.1, from coordinate 2,739 downwards.
GCCTTTTACCTCAGCTTCGATATTAAAATCTCGAAGCTTGATTTCCAGCATGCGCGACATCGCCTCCAAGGTTTCCTCGGAATATCCACCTTGCTTAGGTGGCGCAGGATCAAGAAGCTCGACACGCGGCAAATCGCCCTCAAGCGGTTGCTCAAAGAGCGGTTTTTGCTTTTCTTTTTCAACACGTTTTGAAGGCTTAACTTCGGCAATAGGTTTTTCGATTTTAGGGGCTTCGCGCTTAGCTTGTCGTTCAATCTCTTTTTCAATCACACGCTCACGCTGCTTTCGCGACTCGACCACTTTTTTTCGGGACTGCTCGGCTTGCTGCTTATTAAACAGCTCCTGCGCTCGGTCACGCAGTTTGAGATAGGCTCGCTCGGCTCGAACACCCACCCACTCAAATACATCAAGCCACGAAATATGCGTATACCACGTAAAACAAGCCACAATAATGGCCAGTAAAAACAAGGTCGTACCAATCAGACTAAACGCAGGCAGCAACACCTGAGCAAGACCTTGGCCGATCACACCGCCCGCAGTCGCTGGAAAATCCATGCCCTGTTGCGCAATGGGCGCACCATGTTCAGGGTCAAAGACATGAATGGCTAAAAGCGAGCAAACCGATAAAACCACCAATACCAGAGAAAACCACCGAAGGCGTTTGATGTTTTTGGTGGCTTGGGTCGGCAGGCGCTTTCGCAGAAAAATTCGCCATGCAAAGAACAATAGCATCAAGGGTAAAACGTAGGCTACGGCGCCAAACAGCATAAATAATAAGTCAGCCGTGTAAGCGCCAACTCGACCGGCCATATTGTCAATATCAGGGCGACTGGAATGATAAAGAAAGCCTGGGTCTGTGCTCGAATAGCTCAACAAAGCGAGCGCAAGAAATAGTGCCAGAGCAATAAAGAGAATGGCGACTCCCTGCCGCCAACTGATTTCGAGGGATTCTGTCGAATGTGCTGCGTTCTTCACAATGAATAAAAATACAATAAAGTCAGTATTCTATCTCAAGTCACACAGCGACTGAAACCACTTAAATCACTTGCAAGCCCTTGGCGGCATTTGTAGACTTGCGTTTTTAAGTTGTGAGCCTGTTATTATGAGCGACGTACCCCATCATAAACTCATCATTCTTGGTTCTGGCCCTGCGGGTTACTCAGCAGCAGTTTATGCCGCTCGAGCTAATTTGAAGCCAGCGCTGATCACAGGTCTTCAACAAGGTGGACAGCTAACCACGACCACTGAAGTCGACAACTGGCCTGGCGACCCTTCTGGAGTTCAAGGCCCTGAGCTAATGCAACGCATGATGGAACATGCCGAGCGCTTTGAAACCCAGTTTATTTACGATCACATCAATGCGGTTGATCTTAAAACCAAGCCGATGGTGCTTAAAGGCGATTCAGGGGAATATACCTGCGACTCGTTAATCATCGCAACAGGTGCCTCGGCTCAGTATCTAGGACTGCCTTCAGAACAAGCGTTTTTAGGCAAGGGCGTGAGCGCCTGCGCAACGTGTGATGGCTTTTTCTACAAAGGCCAAACTGTTTGTGTCGTTGGTGGTGGCAATACTGCGGTAGAAGAAGCGCTTTATCTGTCGAATATCGCTGAAAAAGTGATCCTCATTCACCGTCGCGATAAATTACGCTCGGAGAAAATCCTCCAAGACAAATTATTTGAAAAAGCGCAAAACGGCAACGTCGAGCTTTTATGGAACCACACACTTGAAGAAGTGCTTGGCGACGATATGGGTGTTACTGGCGTCCGCGTTAAATCAACAACCGATGACAGCACGCAAAACATCGACCTACAAGGCGTGTTTATTGCCATCGGCCACAAGCCAAACACGGACTTATTTGAAGGTCAACTCGAGATGCACAACGGCTATATCGTGGTTCAGTCAGGCTTAAATGGCAATGCAACGGCCACAAGCGAGCCGGGCGTGTTCGCTGCAGGTGATGTTTCTGATCACATTTATCGACAAGCCATTACATCAGCTGGTACGGGCTGTATGGCCGCGCTCGATGTCGAGCGATATTTCGAAGAATAATGACTAGGATCACGGATGATCCCCTATCTTCCCCCGACCCCGATTGAATTTCCCCCAGCGGATCAAGCATTAACTGACCCTGATGGACTCCTTGCCGCTGGTGGCGAGCTCAATTCAGCTTGGCTGATGAGCGCCTACGCTCAGGGCATTTTCCCTTGGTTTAATGAGTCCCCTATTCTTTGGTGGTCTCCCAAAGAGCGTCCCATTATTCGCCCTGAAACCCTGCGCATTAACCAGTCTCTTCAACGCACGATTCAAAAAAATGAAGATCAACTCACCTTGAACAAGGCTTTTCGCTCGGTGATTAAAGCCTGCGCCCAGCCTAGAAAAGTTGATGGCGAAACCTGTGAAGAAACTTGGATTACTCGCGATATGGTTAAGGCTTATATCAAGCTGCATGAAGAAGGCCATGCACATAGTGTAGAGCTGTGGCGAGGCGAGCGCTTGGTGGGCGGAATTTATGGCGTGCAGGTTGGCGGCTGCTTCTTTGGTGAGTCCATGTTCAGCCGAGTTTCGGATGCGTCTAAGCTGTGTTTTGTTGCCTTAGCTCAGCAATTTTTCCGCGCAGGCGGCCAGTTGATCGACTGTCAGATGGAGTCAAACCATATGACACGTCTCGGCGCTCAAACGGTTTCACGAGCTGAGTTTTTAAAAGCGGTAAATAACTATGGCAAACTCAGTTGCTCAAT
>JBPEWS010000227.1:0-10008 GCA_052032465.1 Pseudomonadales bacterium | reverse complement strand
AAACAAATGCCGAAAAAAAGCGTCGCCTTATTGACCATAAATTAGTTTATACCTTCTTTGCGTTTTGCATATTCTTGTTCAAGTGCGTCAAACACTTGGCCTGCAATGTTTAAGCTAAATTGCTGATCCAGCTCTCGGATACAGGTAGGACTCGTAACATTGATTTCAGTGAGATAATCACCAATAACATCAATGCCCACTAAGTACAAACCTCGTTTTACGAGCTCTGGGCCAACTTGTTGGCAGATCCAGCGATCTCGATCCGTTAGCTCCCGTCCCTGTCCGCGCCCTCCAGCCGCTAGGTTGCCTCGGGTTTCACCGCTCAATGGAATTCGAGCTAACGCATAAGGGATCGGCTCGCCATTGACGAGAATAATACGCTTATCACCTTCGACAATCTCAGGGATGTAGCGCTGAACCATGATCTGCGTTTGACCCTGTTCTGTCATAACCTCAATGACAACACTCATATTATTGCTGTCTTTGGTGACACGAAAGATACGCGAACCGCCCATACCATCAAGTGGCTTGACGATGGTGTCTTGTTGCTCATTAATAAAGCTTTTTAACAACGCTTCATTACAACTTACCAAGGTCGGTGGACAACATTGAGGAAATTCCTGAGCAAACAGCTTTTCATTGCAGTCACGCAAGCTTTGCGGACGGTTGACGACAAAGACGCCTTCTTTCTCGGCCATGCCTAAAAGGTAGGTCGAGTGCACATAATCCATATCAAACGGCGGATCTTTGCGCATCAGAATGATATCAAACCCTTTCAACGATAACTCTTGTTGCTCACCCAAAGTGAACCAGTCATCGTTATTATCACGAACACGCAAAGGATTAGCGAGCGTCATGGCTCGCCCGTTACGCAAAAACAACCAGGGCATCTCAATATAGTGCACAGAATGACCCCGAGCTTGCGCTTCAAGCATGAGCGCAAAGGTGGTGTCTTTATACGGTTTGATCTGATCGATGGGGTCCATAATAACCCCAATTTTTAATGTCATGATGTCGCCTTTATCCTCTTTATCGCGCTATATTATCACTTTACAGTGAACTCGCATTGAAGGTGTCGCATTGATTAATATCACCCGTTTCAACTCCGCGCGCTAACCAGCGCTGACGTTGAGCAGAGCTGCCGTGAGTAAAGCTGTCTGGCACAGCATAGCCCTGCGCTTGTTTTTGCAGGCGGTCATCGCCAATAGCATTGGCGGCTCGCATAGCTTCTTGAATGTCGCCTTGCTCTAATAGATTATATTTTTTGTCGGCATAATGAGCCCAAACACCCGCTAGGCAGTCGGCTTGTAATTCTTGACGCACTGAGTATTCATTTTTTAGACGTGGGTTTTGCATTTGCAAACGGCGAACCTGTTCTGAGATTCCCAATACGGTTTGAATATGATGCCCCACTTCATGAGCAATAACGTAAGCCGGAGCGAAGTCGCCAGGGGCGCCAAAACGTCGTGATAATTCATCAAAGAATGAGGTGTCTAGATAGACTTTACGGTCGCCAGGGCAATAAAAAGGCCCTGTGGCTGATTGCGCGGTTCCGCAAGCGGAGCGAGTTATACCAGAGAACATAACCAGAGTGGTTGGTTGGTAGCGACTGCCAATATCTTCAGGGAAAATTTCGGCCCATATATCTTCGGTTGAGCCTAAAACAGCTGCGACAAACTGTCGGCTTTCATCGTTGGCCGCTGTTTGCGTACTGGTATTGCTGTTTGGCGCGGTCATTGAGCCGCCGCCTAAAATTTGAAGTGGGTTGATGTCGAAAACAAAAAATAAAATACCCGCAAGAATAATCATTGGTAATGAAATCTTGCCGCCTCCGCCAATAGGCAAAGGAAACCCGCTGCGACGACCTGAGCTTCCGCGACGGTCTTCTACATTGCTACTTTTTCGACTATTTCTCCAGCGCATAATGATTTTTCAAGCAGTTAAGAATGGCCTTAGTATACCTATAAATATATCGCCGTGCTTGTTTGGAATTGTTACTTTCTCCAGAACATCGGCGTCAGCAAAACCAACAGCGTGAAGATCTCTAAACGACCCATGATCATCGCTAAACTGAGCAGCCATTTGGCGACGCTATTGAGGCTGGACCAGTTAGATACCGCTTCACCTAAAGCGGGGCCAAGGTTATTAATCGCTGAGGCAGCCGTGCTGTAAGCAGTGATAAAGTCCATGCCCGTGATCAGTAAGATCTGCATCAATACGAAGAAAATCACCAAGTGAACCAGCAAGAAAACCCAGACAGACTGAATGACTCGGTACTCAACAGGTTGGTTATTGAGCTTTACGGAGAAAATTGCGCGTGGGTGAATGAGCTGGTAGATCTCACGCAACACTTGGCGCGTTGCAATAATGATGCGCACGATTTTCATACCACCCGCGGTTGAACCCGCACAAGCGCCAAAAAAACTCAGCGAGACGACAATCAAACTAATATGAAACGGCCATAATGAAATATCTGTGGTGGAATAGCCGGTTGTGGTCAGATAGGAGACCACTTGGAAGATGGTTTGGCGAAGCACCTGAAAGGAGTTGTCATTGATGTCGTGAACAACCAGAGTCAACCAGATAACTGAAATCGCTGTGACAACGATAGCAAAGTAGGTGACGGTTTCTTCGTCTCGGAAATAAACCCATAAACTACCGCGTCTAAAGGCGAGAAAGTGTGTCGCAAAGGTAATGCCCGAAATAAACATGAAAAAAATCGCAATCCACTCAATCATGGCATTATTAAAATAGCCCATGCTGGCATCATGAGGCGACATGCCAGCGGTGGCGATCGTGGTGAAGCTGTGACAAATGGCATCAAAGAGGCTCATGCCAGCATACCAGTAGGCCAACGCACAAATGGCCGTAAACGTGATATATAGATACCACAGGGATTTAGCCGTTTCGGTGATCCGCGGCGTGAGTTTATTGTCTTTATTTGGGCCGGGTGTTTCAGCGCGGAACAACTGCATGCCGCCAATACCCAGCATTGGCAAGACAGCAACCGCTAAAACAATGATCCCCATGCCGCCAAACCATTGCAGCAGTTGGCGATAAAACAAAATGGATTTGGGCAGAAAGTCGAGCCCCGACATAACCGTGGCGCCCGTGGTTGTCAGCGCGGAGGTGGACTCAAAAAAGGCATCGGTAAGTGATAAATCAACGGAGGTGCTGAACAAGAAGGGCAACGTTCCTAGTAAGCCTAAAACCAGCCAAAACGAGGCGACAATCACAAAGCCATCTCGAGCATGCACTTCACTAGGACGATTTCGGTTAGGCAGCCACAGCAATAAGCCCACCGCAATCAGCACAAGCATGGTGAATAGAAAATTCAGCCACTCAGCCTCGCCGTAAATCCATGCCACTACCATTGGCGCGATCATGCCTGTACTGAAGATAAGTACAAAAATGCCGAGAACTTTGCTAATGGTGATGGGGTTCATGAACTAGTCTTTAGAAGAAGGTGAAGGCGACATGGAACAACTCTTCGATGGCCTTAACATCGCTTTTATCAGCAATGAAGACAATGACATGGTCATCAGACTCAATAACGGTGTCGTGATGCGCGATCAACAACTCATCACCACGGACAATGGCGCCAATGCTCGCAGATTTAGGCAGATCAATTTGATCAATCTGGCGACCGACGACTTTACTGGTTTTTTTATCGCCATGTGCGATGATTTCGATTGCCTCAGCCGAACCACGGCGAAGCGAATAAACGCGAGAAATATCACCGTGACGAATATGCGCCAACAGGCTACTAATCGTTGCAAGCTTGGGAGAAATCGCAATATCAATTTTGCCGCCCTGAACCAGGTCAGCATAAGAAGGGTTATTGATCAGGCTGATCACTTTGTCTGCGCCGAGTTTTTTTGCCAAAAGACAAGACATGATATTGGCTTCATCATCATTGGTTACGGCAATAAATAGGTCGATGGAGGAAATATTTTCTTCGACTAGAAGTGTTTCATCCGAGGCAGAGCCACGCAACACCAAAGCCTTAGACAAGTGGTTAGCTAGGTGAACCGTTCGGTCTGCATTCAGCTCAATAATTTTGACATTATGCCTGGTCTCTAGCGCCTCAGCGAGTCGCTCGCCAATATTACCACCGCCAGCAATCATAATATTACGGTATTTCGAAGAATGCTGGGGTTGCAGCTCTTCAATAACGTTTTTAATTTGGTCCTTTGCAGCAATGAAAAATACCTCATCGCCTTGCTCAACCACCGTTGTACCCTCGGGAATAATGGGCTGATTATTTCGAAAAATAGCCGCAACTCGGCTCTCTAAGTTCGGGTTGAATTTGACCAGATCGCGCAATTCATGGCCGATCATTTCCGCTCCAAATTCTGCTCTGGTTGCCACAAGCTCAACTTTGCCATCGGCAAAATCCAACACCTGTGTCGCCCCAGGGTATTGCACCAATCGTTTGATTTGGTTGGTGACTAACTGCTCGGGGTTAATAATGACGTCAATCGGGATATGGTCTTTGCCAAAGAGTGTTTGGCGCGTCATGTAAGAAGAGGAGCGAAGCCTAGCGATTTTTTTCGGCGTTTTAAATAATGTGTAGGCGATCTGACAGGCGATCATATTGGTTTCATCGCTACTGGTCACGGCGATGAGCATGTCCGTGTCTTTTGCCCCGGCTTTGCGCAGAATATTAGGATGAGAGGCTTTGCCTAAAACGACCTGAATGTCGAGTTTTTCTCGGAGCTGAGCTAGGGTTTTTTCATCGTCATCAACGACGGTAACATCGTTGTTTTCGTTAGCAAGAATTTCAGCAATCGCACAGCCCACTTGGCCGGCGCCGAGAATTAAGATTTTCATTAAAGATGGCAATCCTGTAAAGCATCGTGCTGTGGCTCAGCACTCATGCAGGGATTATAGCAACAACTGCCAGTCATACAAATGTTTGGCCAGGCTTTAATAATTGCGCATAGCCATTGATCAGCTCGGCGACAGGCTTTTGCGGTTTGTTGGGCAGTTGTAAGCGGCTCACGCGCAGTGTGGATTGCTCGCCACAGGCAATGAATAAATGCTCAGCTGTGGTATCGATGATCTGCCCTGGAGCGCTTGAGTGGCGCTGGTCTGCCGGTTGTGCTTGCCAAAAGCGCACCGTGAGCTCATCAAGCTCTGAATAGCCAATAGGCCAAGGCGTGAAGGCGCGTAATTTTCGATCAATCGCAGAAGCAGACTCTTGCCAGTTAATGCGTGCTTCTTCTTTTGAAAGCTTGGCTGCATAGCAGGCCTTTGCGTCATCCTGTATTTGGGCGTTTGATGCAAATTGATCATAGTCAGCTAATACCGTCATAAGCGCGGTGATAGAAAGCGGCTGCAGGCGATCAAAAAGACTGCTCGATGTTTCATCTGGAGCGAGCGTTAATGTAGCTTGATGGAGCATAGCGCCGGTGTCTAAGCCTTCATCCATCTGCATGATCGTAACGCCAGTTTGCTCATCACCAGCTTCAATGGCGCGCTGAATGGGCGCCGCGCCACGCCAACGCGGAAGTAGTGAAGTATGAATATTCACACAGCCTTTGGCAGGTGTTTCTAAAATGTCTTTTGGTAGCAACATGCCGTAGGCTACGACAATCATAAGATCCGCTTGATAAGCGGCCAAGGTGCTTTGCGCCTCATCTGTTTTTAAGGTGGTGGGCTGCTCAACAGGGATATCATGGGCTTGAGCTAATTGCTTAACCTTCGATTGTTGAATTTTGCGGCCGCGGCCGACGGGTTTGTCCGGTTGTGTATAGACAGCGACAATATCGTGATCGCTCTCGATGAGCGCCTGCAAAATTGTCGCCGAAAACTCAGGCGAGCCAGCAAAAACAAGACGCATGGGCTTATTGGCTCAGCTTTTTGAGTTGTTTGCGCATTTTTTCCTTGATACGCTGGCGCTTAAAAGTAGACAAGTAATCAACAAATAGCTTGCCTTCGAGGTGGTCTAATTCATGCTGAAGACAGACAGATAATAGGCCGTCGGCTTCTAGTGTTTGTGGATCGCCATTTTTGTCTAAGAAGTCGACCTTGATCTTATCATCGCGCTCAATGGTTTCATAAAAACCTGGGACAGACAGGCAGCCCTCGTCATAGGTTTGTTTACCATTTAGCGGAGTAATCACGGGGTTGATAAACACCATCGGTTGATCGCGCTCCTCAGAAAGATCCATCACAACCACACGTTTTTGCACATTAACTTGCGTGGCAGCAAGGCCAATACCTTTGCTTTCGTACATGGTTTCAAGCATGTCATCCACCAATTGGCGAATGGAATCATCAACGGTTGAGACCGTTTTGGCTTGCTTGCGAAGGCGCGGATCAGGGAAATGAAGTATCGGTAAAAGCGACATATTGGGCGATTTTGTAAGTTAAGGTATCTATTTTATAGAAAAAAATTGACGCTTAAAAGCTGTGACCTCTAAACTTACAGGTGCTAAAGTGCTTTTAAGCACTGTAAATGAACATAAAATTAGCAGGAAAATTATGAAACGCATATTGGCATTCACGCTCGGCGCAGTTTTTGCGTGGTCGGCTCAGGCAGATACTTTGAAGCTTAATCCGAATTATCCAAGCAGCTACACCGTAGTTCGTGGTGATACGCTTTGGGATATCGCAGGACGCTTTTTACAAAACCCTTGGCAATGGCCTGAAATTTGGCGCTCGAATACCGATGTTGTAGAAGACCCGCACTGGATTTACCCCGGTGAGCTTTTAGTTTTGCGCCATGATGATAGTGGCCAGCCATATATCACCCGCGACACCAGCGGCCTACAAACGGTTCGTTTAAGTCCTGAAGTGAAAATCTCGGATTTTGATCGTGCAATTACCACAGTTCCACTGGAGTCGATTCGTCCGTTTTTAAGCGAGGCGACTGTGATGACAGAAGCTCAGCTAGAGGCGGCGCCTTATGTCTTCGCACATGAGCAAGAAGAGTTGCTGAGCAATAATGGTGAGTGGACTTATGCTCGCGGCAATAATAAAGCATGGCAAGAAGGTGCCGAATACACCATCGTGCGTAAATCTGATCCCTATATCAGCCTTGACGGAGACGTTTTAGGTATTGAAGCGCAGTATGTTGGCCGAGCGGTAGTTGAAAAAGTGCGTGGCGATGTCGCAGCGCTTGAAGTTTTAACTAGCGATGCAGAAATTCGCACAGGTGATCGCTTAATGCCAGATGATATTGTCTCAGCGCAAATGAACTTTATGCCAGCACCCGCTAATCGCGCAGTAACATTGCTTCGCGGCTTAACCGCATCGGATAAAATTGCGACTTATGATGCCGCTGTTATCGATGCAGGTGCGAATAAAGGCATTCAACCTGGACAGGTTTTCGAGATCTTCAATGCGGGCGATAGCCTAGCCTACGATCGTTATAACCACGGCGAACTGACAGGTGAAATGGTAAATCTGCCTGAAAAACCAAAGGGTACGGCAATGGTTTTCCGTGTCTTTGACCAAGTGGCTTATGTACTGATTATGAGCTCAACTCAACCTGTTGAGAAAATGGATGTGCTAGCGCCTCCCTATTAATTAGAAAAACCAGTGATGTAAAAATCAGGAGGAGGGAATGGATGCCCTCAATTCACAGCAGCAGTATTGGCTGTCTCTGTGGCATATCTCAGGTGTTGGACCGAAAACCTATGCTAAGCTTACGCATTTTGCCTCCAAAGAGGCATTGTTTGACAGCGATCTGACTCAGCGAAAATCACTCAGCTTGCCTGAGCGCACCTTTAAACAAGTGATCTCTCATTATGATGCGGGCGAAAAAAGCATGCATCAAACGATGACTTGGCTCAACCAAAGCCCACGGCATTTTCTCCGATTCCCCGATGACGCAAACTATCCCGAGCGGCTCAGACAGATTGCTCAGCCCCCTGTGCTTTTTGGTCGAGGTGATCCAGAGGTATTAAACACATTGCAAATTGCTGTGGTGGGTAGTCGAAATGCCAGTGAAATGTCACTGCGTCATGCCTTTGATTTGTCGCAAGGTCTGGCCGCTCATCAAATAACTATTACCAGCGGACTGGCTTACGGCATTGACAGTGCCTCGCATAAAGGGTGTTTAATGGCCAATGGCAAAACGATTGCGGTACTGGGCTCGGCGGTTGATCATATTTATCCGAAAGCTAACTCGCGTTTGGCGGATCAAATTGTTGAATCAGAAGGTGCTGTTATCAGTGAGTTTGCACTAGGAACACCGCCAAAGCCTGCACATTTCCCCCAAAGAAACCGTATTATTAGTGGTTTATGTGAAAGTGTATTGGTGGTAGAGGCTGCGATAAAAAGCGGCTCTTTGATTACGGCAAAATATGCTTTGGAGCAAAACCGTGATGTTTTTGCGATCCCAGGTTCTGTGAATGATCCCAATAAGCAAGGTTGCCATCAGTTAATTAAGCAAGGCGCGGTACTGGTCGATGAATTGCAGGATATTTTAACGCCCATAGGGATAAAGTTTCAGATTGATTTTGAGGCGGCCAATCAGCAAGTGGGCTCGCAAAGCGGCGAAGAGGCTTCAAGCTCAGTTGAGCGTGAACGAGAGCTGCCAGCTGATGAGCGCCAGTTATTATCAGCCTTGTCGTTTGATCAGGCCAAAACCTTAGACGCCCTAATGGTAGATAGCGGAATTACTCATTCTGCATTGGTGATGCAGCGAATTCAGCAATGGGTTTTGTCAGGACAGGTGATAGAAAGCCAGCCGGGCGCTTACATTCGTCTTAAATAAACCAAAGGTTTACGCTGTGTGGGCGTTATTCTATAATGCCGCATTGAAATTGAGAGAACGCACTATGCTACGTATTGCAAAAGAAGCTCTAACTTTTGATGATGTTCTTTTACTGCCTCGCTATTCCGAGGTGCTTCCACACCAAGTGTCCTTAAAAACACGTCTGACTCGTAATATCACGTTGAATGTGCCACTGGTTTCTTCGGCCATGGATACCGTGACTGAATCAGGCTTGGCTATCTCGATTGCTCAAGAAGGCGGTATCGGCATCTTGCATAAAAACATGTCGATTAAAGAGCAAGCACGCGAAGTTCGTATTGTTAAGAAATTTGAAAGCGGCGTTGTCCGTGACCCGATCGTTATTCACCCATCTGCCACGGTGGGCGAACTATTGGCATTAACAGAAAAGCACCGTATTTCAGGTGTTCCTGTGGTTGATGGCGATACCTTATGCGGTATCGTGACCAGTCGCGATATGCGTTTTAGCACTAACTTTGATGAAGCTGTTGAAGCTATCATGACGCCAAGAGAGCAGCTGGTGACAGTGAAAGAAAACACCTCACAGGCTGACATCCAAGAATTATTGCATAAGCACCGCATTGAAAAAGTGCTTGTGGTTGATGATGCCGGCAAATTAACGGGTTTAGTGACGGTTAAAGACATTGAAAAAGCGGCGCGTTATCCAAATGCATGTAAAGACGACCAAGGCCACCTGCGCGTCGGCGCTGCCGTTGGTACTGGCGCAGATACGGATGAGCGAGTTGCTGCTTTAGTTGAGGCAGGCGTTGATGTGATCGTTGTAGACACCGCGCACGGCCACTCAAAAGGCGTCATTGACAGCGTTGCTCGCATTAAAAAAACCTATCCTTCGGTTGAAGTGATCGGCGGTAATATCGCGACCGCTCAAGCAGCGAAAGACCTGCTTGCCGCAGGCGCAGATGCCGTTAAGGTCGGTATTGGACCGGGCTCAATTTGTACAACCCGAATTGTGGCGGGTATTGGTGTTCCGCAGATTTCAGCGGTATCGGATGTTGCCGAGGCGCTCAATAATGAAATTCCATTGATTGCCGATGGTGGTATTCGTTTCTCTGGCGATATTGCCAAAGCGATTGCCGCAGGTGCAAGCGCGGTGATGATTGGTGGTTTGCTAGCAGGAACAGAAGAAGCACCGGGTGAAGTTGAGCTTTATCAAGGCCGTTATTACAAAGCTTACCGCGGCATGGGTTCTTTGGGCGCCATGGCTCAGAAGCAAGGCTCAAGTGATCGTTACTTCCAAGATG
>JBPEWS010000226.1:0-2454 GCA_052032465.1 Pseudomonadales bacterium | reverse complement strand
CTGAGCAAGGCGACATCATCGTAAGCGATTATTCACATGGCGAATTTGCTCTGCCTCAACAAAGCTTGTGGTCACGCTATCGGATGCTATCGCAATGGAGCAATCACACCCAAAAATCTGAAGTTCAGGGACAAATAAAGCATATTCAGCGCATGCCGAATTTTTTGAACGATCGCGTTAAGAACTTACAAGCCTTTATGCCCATTGTTCTGAATGTCATTGAGCAGAAAAACCTGCCTGTTGAATTAGCGGTTATCCCAATCATTGAAAGTGGTTATGATCCTTACGCCCACTCTTCTGCTAAAGCTGCAGGGATTTGGCAGTTTATTCCGCAAACGGGCCACGCTCGAAATTTGGAGCAATCAAGCTGGATTGACGAGCGCTTAGACTTAATTCGCTCGACAGAAGAAGCGCTAAACTATTTGGCCGATTTAAATCAGCAGTTTTCTGGTGATTGGTTATTAACCTTGGCTGCCTATAATGGCGGACAAAGTACGGTTCGAAGCGCGATGCGAGCGAATCAAAAACGCGGAAAGTCGACGTCTTTTTGGCAGCTATCCTTGCCCAAAGAAACCGAGCATTATGTGCCACGCATTTTGGCTGTGAGTGAGTTGATTCGTTATCCAAGCCGCTATCAATATGATGAGCAGCTGCCTGAGGTGCATGACCAGAATGTGCTCACCGTCTTTGAAATTGAGGGCATTTTATCGCTGGAGGTACTCGCCAACACCCTGAATATGCCTTTTGAAGAACTGCATCAACTGAACGCTCAGTTTTTACGCAAATCGACACCACCTGGTGAGCATTTCTTATTAATTCCGACAGATAATCTGGCGCATATGAACGACCTGTCAATGCAGCAGTTAACCGAGATGATCCAGTTTAAACGCGTGAAAATCAAAAAATCTCAAACGCTTGAGCACTTTGCCCTAGCTCATGACTTTCACTTACCAGCCCTTCAAGAGCTGAATCCACAATTCTCTAAAGACACCTTATTAGTCACTGGAGAAACCTTACTCGTTCCAGATCAGCGCTTTGCCAATGACGCCTATGAGGATCGCTATGAACTGCTTGGTACAGCATTAAAACGACACTCCGTTGCCAGTGGCGACTCGTTATGGTCTATTGCTAAGAAGTATCGTGTCAGCCTTGATCAATTGCTTCGCTGGAATCAGCTCCACAAAAAGAGCATTATTTATCCGGGCCAGTTATTAATCGTGGGTAATACACTGCGCACCAAGGAGACGACGTATCGAGTACGATCGGGCGATTCGTTATGGTCAATTGCATCTAAACATAATGCGACAATTGGCCAAATCAAAAAATGGAACCAGCTAACCAGCAATGATCTTTCAGCTGGTCAAACCCTGATCATCATGATGCCAGAATAACCTCTTGCCAGCGTTTTAGCTTTTGTTCAGGGCGCAAACGCGCATTTGCAGGGCTCGTCGATGGCAAGGCGACCACGCGCTTATCTTGATAAAGTGATTCATCAACATGACGATACAACAATTTTTGCGCTGTCTGGCCATTACAAATAATGGTGTCGATAGTGGGGTATTGAGCGAATAACGTTGCAAAATCATTCGCTTGCTCCGATGATCGAACAATCGCACTATCCAAGCTGCCTTCTCTTTGGCATTGCGCCAAAACATCCCACAACCCTAGCCGCAGCTGTTTTAGCCAGGCATGCTTTTGCTGAAGCTGAAGCAAGTGGTGCTGCTCGACAGGTTCATTGACCAGCTGGGCAATAATCCACCAAAATGCATTTCTGGGATGAGCGTAGTAAAACTGTTCTTGAATCGAGCTGACGCTGGGCATTGTGCCCAGCACGAGTAGACGTGTTTGTTGATCAATGATCGGCTTAAAGCCGCTGATCATGGGGAGACGCAGGTAACCGACTGAGTGGTATTGTCAAAAAATCCTGCAATCGTGCCATCATCAAAATCGATCTGAGGAGACCAAACACCGGCTCCGCTCTCATCGCTCGGACTTGCACCGTTAACACGGCTCAAACGGTAGGAATCCAAGTTAATCTGCAAAACTTCTGAGGTATTGAACGCATCACGCTCTGGATCGCTTGGAACGAATAAATTATCGGTGGTATAGCCCGAATACACACTATAGAATGCGCTATCTGGGTCTGAGAATAACAAACCGAACGTTAAAACAGGTGAGCCTGAAATATCGCGCACCTGTCGAACGGTACCGATCAATGGCTCATTATCCGCTGAGCAGTCGTTATTGCTATCCACGTATAAATCACCCAGCTCATCAAACATCATTGTTACGGTGTCGGTCGCAATGGGCTCAAGGGTGAGCGTGTCCGTGCCTTCTTGCTCAACTAATCCTAGGCTCACCATATCCGTTGAGAAATACACAGGTAGACTGTAGTTATCGGGTAGCTCGATTGAAGTCCCCACAAAGTTGGTCTTGTTGAAGCCAAAAATATAG
>JBPEWS010000225.1:0-1546 GCA_052032465.1 Pseudomonadales bacterium | reverse complement strand
ACGGTAAACTCGCTCTACAACTGGATCTAAACCGCGCATTGGATGCGCTAAGTTTTGAAATTCATCAATATTTAAACGATCAGGGCATTGATGATCCGATCATGATCGGCATCCAAACCGGTGGTGTTTGGATTGCTCAGGCACTGCATCAGCGCTTAAACCTATCGAGCATCCTAGGTGAGTTAAATATCGCCTATTACCGTGATGACTTTGACCAACGCGGCCTCAAAGGCAGCAAAGCACCAAGCAATATTCCTCATGAGCTCAATGGCAAAACAGTTATTTTGATCGACGATGTCTATATGACAGGTCGCACGGCAAGAGCCGCCATGAATGAGCTTTTCGACTATGGCCGCCCCAAAAGCATTGCTTTTTTCACTCTGGTTAACCTGCATCAACAGGAATTGCCTATTCAGCCTAAATACAGCCCTATCCATGTCGCCTTAGATGAAGGCCAATCATTAAAGGTCACAGGCCCTGCTCCATTAAAACTCACCTTGGTGGAACGCTCATGAACCCGTATCAATTAAACAGCCAAGGCCAGCTCCAACACTTTGTTTCCATTGCTGATTTGCCAACGGTGATTCTCGAAGAAATACTTGAGCGAGCAAAAAGCTTTATCGACCCCAATACGGGTCAAGCGATCAAAGTCCCATTGCTGCGCCACGCCATGACAGCGGCGCTTTTTTTTGAAAACAGCACGCGAACTCGACTAACCTTTGAAATTGCGGCCAAGCGTCTGTCTTCGGACTGGGTCAACTTAGACATGTCCACCTCTTCTAAGGAAAAAGGTGAGACTGACCTAGATACGCTAAAAAACCTTTACGCCATGGGCTGCTCAATTTTTGTGGTCCGCCATAAAGAGCACAGTGCCCCGATCCGCTTTGCCCAAGCCATGCCCGAGGCATGTATTGTCAATGCGGGCGACTCAAACCGAGCTCACCCCACGCAGGCAATGCTAGATATGTACACGATTGCTGCGCATAAAGGCGGCTTTGAAGGCCTAAGCGTTGCCATTATTGGTGATATTGAACACTCTCGCGTGGCTCGCTCACAAATCGCGGCATTGAGCAAATTAGGCTGCAAAGACATTCGCCTGATTGCGCCCAAAAGCTTACTGCCACAAATCGTCGATGCCAATTCGCCGTTTCAAACCTACCAGTCTATGCAAGCTGGCCTAGAAGGTGCAGATGTGGTTATTACGCTGCGTATTCAAAAAGAGCGAATTGATGATGAAACTGAGCTCAATGAAGCGCAATATATTGAAGATTTTTGCCTAAACGAGGCGCGCTTAAAATTGGCCAAACCCGATGCCATCGTAATGCATCCAGGGCCGATTAATCGCGGAATCGAGATTACAAGCGATGTCGCCGATGGCGATCAATCCGTTATTCTAGAGCAAGTGCGCTATGGTATTGCGGTGCGTATGGCGGTCTTATCCATGGTGGCCAGCAGCATCACGGGCTAAATGCAGCCGAGCTGTGCTCATTGGTTGCCGCTTCAAATCCTGAAAAAGTCACAAAAGGCAAAAAGCTACATAAGGCAA
>JBPEWS010000224.1:0-6092 GCA_052032465.1 Pseudomonadales bacterium | reverse complement strand
GTTGCGCCTGCTTGCTCGATGGCCTTGCCCAGCTGAACGACTTCTTGCCACTGGTGGCCGTTTTCAACCAAGTCCAACATAGAAAGGCGGTAAATAATAATGAAATCTTCGCCCACTTTTTCACGAATTCGACGAACAATTTCAATCGGTAAGCGCATGCGGTTTTCAAAGCTACCGCCCCAGCGATCGGTTCGCTTATTCGTGCGAGTACAAAGGAACTGGTTAATGAAATAGCCTTCTGAGCCCATCACTTCAACACCGTCATAGCCCGCCGTTTTGGCTAATTTCGCAGCGCGAACATAGGCTTTAATTTGGCGCTCGATCCCCGCTTCACTCAGCTCTTTTGGCTTAAATGGGTTAATCGGGGCTTGAATGGCCGAGGCAGAAACAGTGAAAGGATGGTATCCGTAGCGCCCTGAATGCAGGATTTGCATACAGATTTTGCCGCCTTCTTTGTGAACAGCCTTAGTGACTTTGCGATGGTTTAGGGTATCAATGTAGTTGGTCATCGAACCTGAAAACGGTCCGAGCCAGCCACGCCAGTTCGGGCAAATACCGCCCGTTACCATTAGGCCAACACCGCCTCGCGCACGCTCAGCGAAATACTCCGCTAGCTTGCCATAATTCCAAAAACGGTCTTCCAAGCCGGTGTGCATGGAGCCCATTAATACGCGGTTTTTTAAAGTAGTAAAGCCTAGATCAAGAGGCTCTAATAAGTGAGGGTATTGAGACATAGTCTTCTCCTAAGTTGTGCTAAGCAACTGGCGCAGAAAGAAAAAAATTACTTACGCTTATTTTGCTTTCGCTTTTTTTCGAGCTTTTTATGATAGCCCATTAAACGACGTTTTTTTACAATTTGTCGCTTACTTAACTGATTTTTTTTACCCTCGAACGGATTAGACCCGCTCTTAAACTCAAATTGGATTGGTGTTCCCTCGATAGCTAAGTGCTTTCGGAAGGTGTTTTCTAAGTAGCGTTTATACGACTCCGGCACCGAGCTGGTTTGGTTGCCGTGAATAATAATTTTGGGTGGATTGCTACCGCCCATGTGCGCATAGCGCAATTTAATACGTCGACCATTAACCAGTGGCGGTTGATGTGCACTAACGGCATCTTCTAATAGGCGAGTTAGACGACTTGATGAAAAGCGCTCATTTGCCGCTGCATAAGCTTTTTTGACAGCTGGATATAAATCGCCAACAGCGGTGCCATGCAAAGCGGAAATAAAATGAATCTCTGCATAGTCGATAAAGCGTAAACGGCGATCTAATTCGTTTTTCACCCAAGTTTTATGATCTGAGTCCAAGCCATCCCATTTGTTGACCGCAATCACAATGGCTCGGCCTTTTTCAATAGCATAACCCAGCAGGTGCAAATCTTGGTCAGTAATTCGCTCGCTGCCATCAATCATCAGCACAACGACTTCTGCATCAGAGATGGCTTCAAGTGTTTTAATGATCGAAAACTTCTCCACGGTCTGCTTAATACGACCACGCTTACGCACACCCGCGGTGTCAATCAACACGTATTTATCATCGCCGCGCTCATAGGGGATATAAACGCTATCACGAGTTGTGCCTGGCATATCAAAAACAACCACGCGCTCCTCACCCAACATGCGGTTCACCAAGGTGGATTTTCCAACATTGGGGCGCCCGACAATCGCGATTTTAATCCCTTCATACTCGATGTTATCGTCTTCTAGCTCAGGCTCGATGAGCTCTTCTTCGCCGGCGATCGTTTCTTCAACCATGGTGCGAATACCACGGTTTTGCGTCGCTGCAATGCCATAAACCGCGTCAAAACCCAAAGCATAAAAATCAGCCAGAGCACTGTGTTCATCAATGCCGTCGATTTTATTAACCACTAACACCACTGACTTTTCTTTTTGTCTTAGCATCTGGGCAATTTCGTGATCAATGGTATTCATGCCCGCACGCGCATCGACCAAGAAATAGACAATATCCGACTCATCAATGGCCAGTAGAGACTGATGGCTCATCACGTCTTCAACTTCATGCTCTGTATCTGCGATACCTGCGGTATCGATCACCGTGAATTGACGCTCATGAATATCGACTTCACGGTATTTACGGTCTCGAGTTAAGCCAGGAAAATCCGCCACCAACGCATCACGAGTTCGCGTTAAACGGTTAAATAATGTGGATTTACCCACATTGGGTCGGCCAACTAAGGCAACGATAGGTCTTTTCATGGCGTTATCGGGTTGAGCGTGAAAACATTTAAGTCCGCATTGCGGGTGATGATATAGCCGATATTATCCTCAATAACAAAGCCACCTGCAGGCGCTTCATTATCTAAACGCTTTCGTCCGACCAGCTGGCCTGTATACTTATCCAGCACATGCAAATAGCCTTCAAAATCCATCACCGCCAAGTAATCCTCGAAGACGCCCACGCCTGACAACTGGCGACCATACAGCGCATCGCTCTGCCAGATTTCGCCACCATCGTAGCGGCCCAAAGAATGAATCACGCTTTCGTTATCAACCACATAAAGTGATGACTCATCAACACTTAAATCGTTATAGGTTGATAAAGACTGATACCAAAGCAAACCACCTGAAATCAAATCCATCGCAACCACATTGTCTTGGTAAGAGCCAACGTATAAGACATCATCGGCAATCGTAAATTTACCATCGAGATCAACAATCTGTTCAATATCACCTTGGCCTTTAGCAACACCAATGGTTCGCTCCCATTCAAGCTGACCTGTTCGTTGATCCAGCGCAATTAACTTACCGTTGCCTAGCGCACAAAGTACCCAGCCATTATAGAACTGAGGCTGGTTATTGCCCCATAAGCTCACCAGTGGCAGTGTTTCGCTATAGCGCCAACGCGTTTCACCTGTTTGGCGATTGAAAGCCATCACCACATCGTTAGACGACTGAACGATAACTGCTTGATCCGTAAGCAATGGCGGAGCCAATACGCGTAAAGCTAATGTTTTTTGCCAGCGAATGGCGCCTGTTTCAGCGTCAAATAAGGTCAGCTCACCTTGCGTTGTAACAACGGCAACGTCACCGTAGCCCACCTCGGCGCCACCGCTTATTGGACCACCTAATTTTTGCGACCAGACACTATCACCATCGCTTTTTTGGTAGGCGCGAAGACGACCTTTGCTACCAACACTGTAGACTAGCTGCGAAGAAACAGCTGGGTAAACCTTTTGATAGTAGGCACTAAAATCATCACCAGCTGACTCATCCCATAAAACATCCACCTCAGCAGAGGCTTCGATTTTAGGAAGATCAACGGGCTCAATGGCATTTTTACTGGCGCAACCTGATAAAACACCCAGTAATAAGAAGCTGGCAATCAGCCCCAAGAATCGACTATTGCGCATTGGCGTATTCAAGCTTTTGATTCAGCGCCACACTGTTTAGTGCATTGCTTTGATGGCTTTTTGCTTGCTCATAATAGGCTACCGCCTGAGGCCACTCATTATTTTCTGCGGCAATATCACCGAGTATTTCTAAAGCAGCTGCTTGATAAACACCATCGACAGACTCTAATAAGGCTTTAGCTTGCTCAACTTCACCCGTCTGCCATTGCAACGCCGCTAATTGCAGCTGCAACTGTGGCTCAAATAATCCGCTCTGAGCTTCTACAACTTGTTGAATCTGCGCTTTAGCCGCTTCATAGTCACCTGCCTCAACCTGTTGTTCCGCCGCATCTAGGCCTGCAAATAAAGCATAGCTGCTATCGGCATGATCAGCCAACAAGGTATTGAGTGCTGCCTGCTTGTCCGCATCTTCAATCGCGTCGGTATACGCTTGATAAGACTGAGCAGCAGCAAGCTGAGCGCTTTGTTGGCTACTTTTCCAGAAACTAAAACCCGCATAAATCACGGCCACAAGGACAACCGCTGTTAAAATATGGCCTCGATTTTCTTGCCACCAACCTTTAAGTGCATCAACTTGTTCTTGATCTTGATACGCCATAACGCTCTACCTATCCATTCTCTTGTAAAAATTTAATCAATTCAGCTTGCGCGAGCACCACTTGCTCTCGCTGCTCACGTAAAAACTTAATCGCTACGGTGTTATCTTGGACTTCTTGCTCGCCCAAAATAATCGCCATCGCTGCTCCGCTTTTATCCGCCTTCTTCATTTGGCTCTTAATACTACCACCACCACAATGCATAAGCAGGTTTTTTTCGGGTAGCGCATCGCGCAGGCGCTCTATTATCGCCGCTAATTCAGGGCTAAATTCTGGTTTTTGCGCCATCGCATAAGCCAGTGGCGCTTGTGATTGCTGGGCCTCATCTGTCCAGTGTTCCAACATTAAGACCAAACGCTCAAGACCTAGTGCAAAACCAACGGCAGGTGTCGAGCGACCACCGAGCTGCTCAACTAAGCCATCATAACGCCCGCCCGCACAAATCGTGCCCTGAGCGCCAAGCTCTTCGGTCACCCATTCAAAAACCGTTTTATTGTAGTAGTCCAGTCCACGAACCAAGTTTTGGTTGATCGTGTAGCTAATCCCTAAGGCATCTAAACGGGCGCAGAGTTCCGAAAAATCACGCGTAGATTCTTCATCCAAGTAATCATGCAAGCGTGGAGCCGATTTTAGCAAAGCTTGGGTATTTTCATCTTTGCTGTCCAAAATACGTAGCGGGTTTTTATCCAAACGTTGCTGGGAGTCATAATCCAGCTGGTCTTTAATCGGCTGCAAGAACTCATTAAGCGCCTCGACATAGCGAAGACGCGAGGCCTTATCGCCCAAGGTGTTCAGCTGCAATTCAACCTGATGGTCAATACCCAAGGCTTTCCATAGTCTGGCACTTAGGGCAATCATCTCGGCGTCCATATCCACGGTCGCAAAACCAAAACTTTCTACACCTAGCTGATGAAACTGACGATATCGGCCTTTTTGCGGTTTTTCATAACGAAACATTGGGCCTGTATACCAGAGCCGCTGCGTTTGGTTATAAAACAAACCGTGCTGCTCACCTGCACGAACACAACAGGCCGTACCTTCTGGACGTAAGGTTAGACTTTCGCCATTACGATCCTCAAAGGTGTACATTTCTTTTTCGACAATATCCGTGACATCACCGATCGAGCGCTTAAAAAGCTCAGTATATTCCACAATCGGAAAACGGATTTCACGATAGCCGTAGCTTTGTAGTATTTGACGGGCGGTAGTTTCAACTTTTTGCCATAACGCGGTTTGCTCGGGGAGCAGATCATTCATGCCCCGAATCGCGGAAAGTTTGCTCATATTTTCTAACGACCTGAATTAGTGCTTTTATTGATATAGGTGATTTTCAGCGCCTGCTCTGTGTTTAGCGCTTGATCAACAGATAGTTGCCAAAGCGCTATTGGCACCTCTTTTTTGTAGATCTCGTAACGATACGTCGTCAAACCTGCATTTTCTATTGTCTCACTTAGCTTATGCGTGAAGCCCAGATTGCCGTTAGGCAGTATTGACTTGAATTTCTCCAATGCATGAGCCGTATCAACGGCAGGAGCGACAATAGAGCATTCTCTCTGCTCAGGATGAAGAACGATGGCAAAATCGCCAAAATCTTTAATAACGTGCACCGCTATGCCTGAACTTTCACCTAAGAGATGTCTAGCTTTAGCGCCTGATGGATCTAGTTGCTTAAATTGGCTGTATTTTAGTGCGCCTTCAAATAATGAGGCGTCACCTAATGTCGATGGGCAATGTGTCAAAAAACTACCAACAGCAAAATCTGAAGCTTTTTTAAGCATTTGGGCTTCGCTCGGCAATTCTTTAGCCGCTGACTTTACTGCTATTAATTCACTTGCAAAAGACAACGTAGTGAAAGCAACCGCAATTAATGCCAAAAAAGCAGGAGCTAATCGCATTATGCTCCGCCTTTTATAATAATTTTGGCGTCTTCCGCTTGTTGCTCTGCCACCTTTTTGCGCACCATGCGCTCAAGCTCATCCAGCAGATCTTCGTTTTGGATATGGTGGCTTTTTTCACCATTTTGATAGGCTAGATTATTCGGCGTGCCGCCTGTTAGGCCAATATCCACTTCTTTGGCCTCACCCGGACCATTAACTAAGCAGCCAATAATCGCCACGTCAATCGATT
>JBPEWS010000223.1:0-5184 GCA_052032465.1 Pseudomonadales bacterium | reverse complement strand
GGCTCAAGCAATGAAATTCCAAGCGTTGCTGAGCTTAAAGGCTTTAATACGGTGATTTTCCAAGAGTTGGTTCACGGTGGTCGTACGGAAAAGTATGAAGCCAATTATGTGGATGGCAATGGTGAAGCACAGTCGGGTGTTGTTACGCGAGTGGGCACCTTTAATATCATCAAAGATGGCGTCTACCTTAACTGGGATGAGCTTTCAGCTAAGCTGGTTGAGTTTGCGGTTCAGCCAAAAGGTGGCCTATTTAATCCGAGTAAATTTTTGGCGACGGCAGATGCAGTAGAGTCGGCAGCGCCGGGCGCAATTGAGCCTTTCTGGCTTGATCCATCCAGTGGTAACTTGCTGGCGCTTGAAAAAGAAAAGCCTACCTTGTCAGAGCGAATCAATCTCGGCGGTTCAGTTGGTTATATCATTATTGTGTTGGGGGTACTGGGCGTGATTTTGGCAATTTGGCGCTATTTTGCCTTGAGCGCAATGTCATTGCGTATTCGCCAGCAAATGAAGTCTTCAACGCCAAGTGAAAACAACCCACTGGGCCGTATTCAAAAAGTGTTTAACAAGCATGAGGCGGCTGATACTGAGACATTGGAATTGCACATGTCTGAGGCGATCACCAGTGAGGCGCCACGTGTAACGAAGTATATTCAGTGGATCAAAATCATCTCTGTGGTTGCTCCTTTATTGGGCCTCCTCGGAACGGTAAATGGTATGATCGGTGTATTTGAAACCATGTCATTGTTTGGTAACGGTGATCCCAAGCAGATGTCTGGCGGTATCTCGCAGGCACTGGTTACAACGGTATTAGGCTTAGTGGTAGCGATTCCGACGTTGTTCTTGCACGCCTTTGTACACGGTAAAGCGAGAGATATTCTAACGGTGCTTGAAGAGCGTGCGCTGGGCATTATGGCGCGCCACGCTGAAAAGCAACATAAGAACGCTGCGTAGCGAGAATTACTATGGGCTTTTTTGACGCCTTTCAGGACATTCTAGCCTTCATGGATCGTGGGGGCTGGGTTGTTTATTTAATTCTATTAGCCTTGATAGCCATTATTAGCATATTGCTGGACAAAGTGCTGTATTTAAACGGTCCTTTCGTTTCACAAAAAGCTCAGGTTAGCCAAGAGTGGGAAGCTAGAGCGGAGCGTACATCGTTTTTTGCGCATGCAATTCGTCAAGATTTGGTTGCCTCGGTGAAGCTTTCAATGCACCGCAATATGCGTATATTAAAGGCGCTAATTGCACTTTGCCCATTGTTTGGCTTGCTTGGTACGGTGACAGGCATGATTGAAGTGTTTGAGGTGATGTCGCTGATGGGTGGCGGTAATGCTAAGGCCATGGCCTCAGGGATTTCAAAAGCAACGATCCCAACTATGGCGGGTATGGTAGCGGCTATTGTTGGTGTGCTTGGCATTTCAGTTGTTGAGCGAATGATTGAGTCACGTGAAGCCAAGCTCGAAGAGCAGCTCACATTTGACCATTAACCAAATCAAAAGGTAAGACTATGCGTAGACTAGGCACAAGAGAAGTAGAAGAAGAAAGCAACATCGACATTACTCCGATGCTGGACGTGGTGTTCATCATGCTGATCTTCTTTATTGTGACAGCCACTTTTGTTAAAGAGTCTGGCATTGAAGTGAACCGTCCCGAAGCGTCGACGGCCCAGGTGAAAACCAATACGGGCATATTGGTGGCGGTAAATGCAGATGGTGAAATTTATATCAATCGTCGTAAAGTGGATATTGCGTCGGTTCGTCCTAATGTTGAGCGTCTTCGCGCAGAGAACCCACAGGGATCGGTTGTGGTTCAAGCGGACGAAAATACGCCAACTAAAGACACGGTTGCTGTGATAGACCAAGTACGCGCTGCAGGCGTGCTGGATGTGTCATTGTCAACTCAATCCAACTAGCGAGGTACCTGTGATGACAACCTTAACTTATCAACCTTCTATTTTTGGCCGACTGATTCGTTTTATCGCTTCAGCGGCGGCTGGTGTATTCCTTGCAACGTTATTGTTTTGGGGTATGGTTAAGCTCATTGAAATAAGCCAAACGGACCTACCAGAAGCGACTTTGGTCGATTTAGGTGAGTTTACGACGGTTCGTCTTCCGCCACCACCGCCACCGGTAGACAACACCATTGAAAAGCCGCCTGCTTTAATGCAAGCTCCGCCACAAATGTCAGCACCTAGCGCGGATATCGCTGGCGGGATTCCAACAGGCTTTTCATCATCGATGAGTGATGGCATGGCTTTTGGTAATGCCTTTGATCTGAAGTCAAATATCGGTAAAGCGGGTGTTGGTGATAGTGGTTTGGTTCTGCAAACGCCACTAAACCCATCTTACCCTTCTGACGCTTCCCGCCGTGGCGTTGAAGGTTACGTGAAGCTAAAGGTTTTCGTTGGTGCTAATGGCCGCGTTGAGCGTGTTGAAGTTGTTGATGGCATGCCGCTCGGGGTGTTTGATCAAGCGGCCATTGAGGCTGCACGAAAAGCGCGTTACAAGCCGAAAATGGTTCATGGCCAGCCGGTAGCAGCGGTTGATAAACGTAAAGTTAATTTCCGACTTGATAGGTAATTTCTATGCTGCTTAAGCGTCGTTATCTCGCTGTATTACTCAGCGTTGGGGTTTTGCCGTGCGCACTTGCCTCTGAAACAGAGCTAAGTGAAGCGCAAGCGGGCATGACTCAGAGTGTTTCTGACACCGTTGCCATTGATCCTGTTGTTGCCTCGTCTGATGATGACGAGTATCTCGAAGACAATGAGATTGATGAAGATATGATGATGCGTCCGCGTATTCAAAAGCTTCTTAGCGGCGCAAAAAACTATGCTGATAACGATCAGCCAGCAGATGCTATTGCTCAGCTTGATAAATTAAAGCGCATGGATTTGCGCACCCAAGAGCAGATTATGCTCTATAACACGTATGCTTACGTCTACTTCTCGCAAGACGATTACGACAATACGATCAAGGCCTATGAGCAGCAGATCGCGTTTGACAAAATTGAGCCAGAATTAAAACGTACGACGTTATCGAGCCTAGCTCAGCTAAAAATGCAAAAAGAAGACTACGATGGTAGTTTGCAGCATTTAACTGAATGGTTTGAGCTGACAGAGACCCCATCGCCTGAAATTTATCTTTTTAAATCTCAGTTATTATTCCAAAAAGGCCAGTATACCGAGGCGGCCAAAACTGTTGATGAAGCTGTTGCTGTGCGCAATCAGCAGGCTAAAGATGCAGGCAAAAAGCCAACAGCGATTCCTGAGCAGTGGCTATTAATGAAGCGCTCAATTTACTTTAAAGCAGAAAACTATACAGCGCTTGAAGGTGTGCTGAAAACCCTCATCCTTAATTACCCTAAAACAGAATATTGGACTCAGCTTTCAGCGGTGTATAACCAATTGGGTCGAGGTGAGCGTGAACTTGCTTCAATGGAAGCGGCGTATTTGGGCGGCGGCTTCAAAAAAGAAAATGAAATCAAGGGCTATGCTCAGATTTTGATGGCCAATAACCTGCCTTATAAAGCGGCTCAGGTCATGAGCAATAGCTTAGCTAATCAGAGTTTAAAGGAAAGTGCCGATAATTATGCCATGTTGTCAGATGCATGGTTACTCGCTAAGGAGTATGACAGTGCGATTGAGGCCCTTCGCAAAGCTGCGAGTTTGTCGAAAACAGGTGAACTGGATTCGCGCCTAGCGCAGATTCTACTGGACCGTAAGCAGTATCAAGCGGCCATTGAGGCAGCTCAGGCAGCGGTGAAAAAGCCTAATAAAGAGGCGGGCCTGGCGAATTTAGTGGCCGGTATGTCGCATTATTATCTTGATCAGCTCGAGCCTGCAAAGAAAGCCTTTGAACGGGCAAAGGAAAGCAAAAAGACAGCGAAACCGGCTGAGCAATGGATTCAGCAAATTGATGATTTGTTGGCGCGAAAAAAAGAAATTGAAGCTTATCTAAATCAGTAAATAACCACTTTCACAACAGAGATACCTATGAATGCACGCAAAAAATCGTCGCTTGCAAGATTGTCACAAACCGTTGTTTTGACGTTGTCTGCGCTAACGGCGAACGCAGCTGAGATCAGTGGCTATATTCTCGATTATGACACGGCCGAACCTGTAGCTGATGCTCAGCTCGAAATTAATGGCCAACTCATCTCAATTAACGAAGAAGGTTATTTCTCCGTTGATGTTGATAGTTCTCAAATCACTGCTTCGGTATCTGCGCCTGGTTATGAAGGCAGCAGCAAAACTATTGCCGCAGTTGATGGGCAAATTAACAACTTAAGCATGAGCCTAATGTCTGTTAACCGTGTTGAAGATGACGAAGAGTACGAAACCTCTGAGGTCATTGGTCGATATGTTCCACCCTCAGCCGCAGCTAATGAGCGTGATGCAAAAGCTGTGTTAGATTCAATTGGTGCTGAAGAGTTATCAAGATCGGGTGATTCCGATGTAGCAAGTGCATTGAAACGTGTAGTAGGCCTTAATCTGCGTGGCGGTTCTTATGTATCGATACGAGGACTTGATGGACGTTATATTGCCTCGACGTTTAATGGCGCTAATATGCCAAGCCTAAATTCCGTGAGACGAGAAGTACCTTTGGATGTGATTCCGTCCGGAATTTTAAATGGTATCGATGTACAAAAGGGTTTTTCATCTGACTTGTCGGGTCTTTCTACTGGCGGAACAGTGAAGCTTTCTACCAAAACGTACCCATTAAAACCAGTCGCTAATTATTCTATTGGTTTGGGGTATAATCCGACGGTTTTCAACAGTGACTTCAAAACCCGAGAGCAAGGTGGATTAGATTATTTTGGCTACGATGATGGATTAAGAGCGATACCTTCTAACCTTGATGCTGCAACTGCTGACAAAGAATTGCAGGTTCAAGGAAAATCCGTACGACCAGAATATACGCAAAGTGAAGTAGATGAGCTTTTTGGTAAACAAATGCCGGTTAATTACGAGTTTCAGGATTATCAAGTTAATCCTGATTTGAGCCTCGGCTTAACCCTGGGTAATGGTTATCAGAGTAGTTCAAAAGCGTGGGATTATGGATTTTTAACCTCGTTTTCCTTCAAAAATAAAAACTCTGTTCAAGCTGATGGTCAGAAACAGCAATACGAAGATGCAGGTTCATCTCAGCCTAGCTTTGCTTCTGAATATGACCAATATAAGCGCAC
>JBPEWS010000222.1:0-4939 GCA_052032465.1 Pseudomonadales bacterium | reverse complement strand
TCAGCGCTAGGAGAAGAAGAATCGATGGCGATAGTGAGTGTTTTTTTCATGCAAATTTCTTATTAAACATAAAATCGATATAATGGCCGCAGTGTAACGGCTATTGAAGTGAAATCCTAGCAATGCTCAATCGTACTCGCCAAAAAAACCTCTGGCTACTGTGGCTTTTTATCGCCACCACCGCTTTTTATGTCTACTCCAGCACCAAGCTGGCTCAAGTCTATGACACGCAACAGGCTAAACTCGCAAATACCCTGATGAGTCACATTAGCATCTCGATGTCTGACTTTATTGTTCGTAATGATTTGTTGTCACTTAATGGCACCATTCAAGAGCTCGTGGCGAATGACCCATTGGTTGAAAAGATCCGCATTATCAACCCAGATGGCCAACTTATTGCTCAAGCGGGTTACAGCGAGCATCAAACGCTTCATCAAAAAACGATTCAACCCTCGGCTCATGTTCAGCTTGGCTCTATCGAGCTATGGATGCAAACCGAGCCCTTAGACGGCCAGCTAGTGCTGTTCTTATTATGGCTGGCGACCTCATTAGGCCTAGTTCACCTCTGGAGAATCCCCGTTGCCGAGCAGAGCTCGGACTCAGAAACATCTGCCTTGGACGCTGCAAACCAAAGCGCTCAATCCGCGAACAACTCAACACAGCAAGCCATTGTTGATGGCGCCCCCTCATCTGGCAGCAAAGAATTAACACTCGAGCAACTTGACCAAACCGTCACCGTGGAAGCTGGCGATCAAAACCCAGCGGTTGCTGACCCTATTTCTGGCGAAGCCGCAACGACAAGCGATGCACACTCATCCCAAGCTACAGTAGATGACGCCGAATCATCCGAGGAAGAAAGCAGCCTTCCCGCTCCGCTTCGCGTTATTGGTCAAGGCATAATTGGCGATACTGAGCGCAAGCTTTACTCCCAACGCGCCTTATTAGCCCTTCAACAGTGCCACCGAGACAGCTTAGCTCAAGCTATTCAGCTCTATCAGGCCCAGCTCATTGACGATCAAGACGATGGCTTTATCTTGCATATCCCATTCAGACTCAGCGAATCAGAAACTACGCTGCAAGCCATTAGCTGCGTCGCGCTTTACCACGAGTTATTGAGTCTTTCTTTGGCCAAACATGCCGACTTGCTAGACCAAGAATGCCAAACGCAAGCCATCATCCACAACCTGAGCCAAGACATTGAGCCCGAAGAGCAGGCTCGCGCCTTTGAACTTAGCCAAGAGCGACGTTTCAGCTTGGTGCTTCAATCGCCGTTAATTGAATGGGAAGCCGTGGCAAATCAAATTATTGAGGAAACGGATAGCGATATTTCTGGTCAGTGTTTTAGTCACTGCATTTTAGATGCAAACTTTGAACAACTGATTCAACAACAGGCCAAAAAATTACAATGAATCCTCACCAGCCATCACCTTTCTTGGCCTCTCTTCTTGAGAGACAGTCTGAGGCTGCCTTAAAAAGCCCCGGGCCAAATAATAAGTTGATTGATCAAGCCATTGAAGCTGCCCTACTCGCCCCAGACCACGGCAACCTAAAACCACAACAGTTTCGCGTACTGCGCGGCGATGCTCGAGAGGCTTTCGGGGAGCGTTTAGCTCAGCTGTTAAGCGAGCAAAATGCCGAGCCTGCCGCCATAGAAAAAGCCCGACAAATGCCACTTCGCGCTCCGGTTATTATTGCCGCGGCGGCTAAAATCACCGATCATCCTAAAGTTCCTGCCATTGAGCAAGAATACTGTGTTGCCGCATCAGTAATGATGATGCAATTAGCCTTCGATGCGCAGGGCTTTGGTTCTATGTGGAGAACCGGCTGGTTATTAGATCACCCGGGCGTTATCGATGCGCTTGGCTTTTCGAGCGATTGTCGACTGGTTGCCGTTTTGTATGTGGGTACAGCCAAGTATCATCGCAAAAAAACACGTGAACTGACACTCGCGCAGCATCGCCATTTTCTAAACCAACAGGACATAATGGCCAACCCCCACAACACAAAACAGGACGAGGAATAATTACGCTATGAAAGATAAGAATATCGCCGGTTTACTGAGCTTTTTTGTACCCGGAACAGGGCAAATTTATAACGGCAACTACGGCTGGGCGATTTTTTGGATGCTGGTTGTTCCAGGTTTATGGATTGCTTCTCAAGGCTTTTTTGGCTGGATACTCCATATCCTATGCAGCTATGCGGCTTATACTGCCGCCAAAGAGAAAACCTTAGAGCATGTCTAACGCCACCTCTTTGTAAGACTCATCCCTATTATAAAAAAGCCCAGTTAAATACTGGGCTTTTTTAGTTAGCTTGATGAGCTGTTTCAAATATTAGCTACAGCTAGTGAGCCGGCTTACCCGACTGCTGAGCATGCTTAGCAATCACTGCCGCTGACAATTTGCTTTCAAGCGCGATATCCAGCACCTCATCAATCCATTGCACAGGAATTACACGGACAGACTCGAGCACATTTTTCGGGATATCCACCAAATCTCGCTCATTTTCTGCAGGAATAATAACCGTCTTAATTTCACCACGGTGCGCTGCCAATAGCTTTTCTTTTAAACCGCCGATGGCGAGCACCTCACCGCGCAGCGTGATCTCGCCAGTCATGGCGACATCGGCACGCACAGGGATATTCGTCAGCGAAGAAATAATCGCCGTACACATGCCAATGCCAGCACTTGGGCCGTCTTTTGGCGTTGCGCCTTCGGGCACGTGAACGTGCACATCTTTTTGGTCAAACTTATCGTCTAGGCCTAGGGTGATAGCGCGGCTTTTAACCACGGTCATCGCTGCTTGGATAGACTCTTTCATTACATCACCCAGCGAGCCCGTGTAGGTAAGCTTACCTTTGCCCTGTGTCACAACCGACTCAATGCTTAACAGCTCACCACCGACACTGGTCCAAGCTAAGCCGGTTACCTGACCGACTTGGTTTTGTTTTGCACCTAAATTAACGTGGTAAAGTTTTTTGCCCAGTAAATCTTCAATACGCTCTAAGCCTAATGGCTTTCTTAACGAAGGAATGCGTTTTTTGAGGCTGTTTTGACGTACCATTTTACGGCACAGTTTAGACAACTGGCGCTCAAGGTTACGCACCCCTGCTTCTTTCGTGTAATAGCGAATAATAAAGCGCAAACCCTCATCGTCTATCAAAAGCTCTTTGGCTTTCAAACCATGAGATTCAATCACTTTAGGTAATAGGTGATTTCTGGCGATACCGACTTTTTCATCCTCGGTATAACCTGAGAGACGAATCACCTCCATTCGATCTAAAAGAGGCGCTGGAATATCCATAGAGTTAGCTGTACAAACAAACATCACGCTGGATAAATCGTAATCCACTTCAAGGTAATGGTCGTTGAAGTGTTTATTCTGCTCAGGATCAAGGACTTCTAGCATCGCTGCGGCTGGATCACCACGAAAATCCTGCGTCATTTTATCAATCTCATCAAGTAAAACGAGCGGATTGGTTACACCAACTTTGGCCATTTTTTGAATAATTTTGCCCGGCATTGAACCAATATAGGTTCGACGGTGACCACGTATCTCAGCCTCATCGCGAAGGCCACCTAAGGCAATACGCACATATTCTCGGCCAATGCCATCGGCAATTGACTTAGCTAGCGAGGTCTTACCGACACCGGGTGGTCCAACTAAGCATAGGATTGGGCCTTTAAGGTGCTTCACACGGGATTGAACCGCGATAAATTCAAGAATACGTTCTTTAACCTCTTCGAGGCCAAAGTGCTCAGCATTTAAGTGATCTTCAACAGATTGCAGTTCATATTTAACTGGGCTTTCTTCATGCCATGGCAAATCCAGTAGCCACTCTAAATAGGTACGAATCACATTCGCCTCAGCGGTTGAAGGGCCGAGCTGTTTTAGCTTTTTAAGTTCAGCGTCTGCTTTTTCTTTTACTTCATCTGGAAAGCCAGCCTCATCGATTTTTTCCTTTAACAGGTCATATTCGCTGTGGTCATCATTGCCCAATTCTTTATGAATCGCTTTAACCTTTTCATTGAGATAATACTCACGCTGGCTTTTTTCCATCTGCTGCTTAACACGATCACGCAGCTTTTCTTCAAGCTCTTTAAAGGCAACCGTGTCTTGAATGGCATGCAATAAAATATTGCTGCGTTTATACAGATCAAGCGTTTCAAGTAGCTCTTGTTTGGTATCTAGCTCCAAGTTTACGTGCCCAGCGAGCTGCTCTGTTAGTAGCTCAAGACTGGTTTGCTCTTCGATGGAGCGAACGGCTTGATTCGAGAGTTTTTTATCAAACTCGGCATATTCTGAAAAGGCGTCTTTTAAACGCTCAACAAGAAGCTGCCCTGTTTTCTTCGTGATTGAGCGCGTGTTAAGCGGCTCAAGCATGGCGAGACCAGTGCCCTCATCCTGTGGTTGAATATCAATCAGTTCGGCGCGGTATAATCCCTCAACCAAAACTTTAATCGTACCATTATTGAGATTAATGATCTGCAAAACATTAGCCACCGTGCCGACAGAGTGCAGATCCTCAAGCTCTGGGTTTTCTGTTTTCGGCGAACGCTGCGCAATCAAAAACACCTGCTTGTCTTTTTCCATCGCTTCATTCAATGCAGCAATCGACGATTTTCTACCCACGAATAAAGGGACCACCATAGAGGGGAAAACCACAATATCTCGAAGTGGTAGAAATGGCAGGGCTGGTTTTTGACTCATAAGGTTATCTCAATCTCTAATATCAACAGTTATACGCTTTTTAGTTCAGGATCGTCGCTTTCAGCATTCTGGGGCTCATCTTTCGACTTGCTTTTAAACACTTTTAGCGGCTCAGAATGTTCATTCACCACTTTGGCATCGATAACAATTTTTTGGACTTCAGGGCTATCAGGAACACTGAACATAATGTCCTGTAACACGTCTTCCATAATCGAACGCAGACCTCGAG
>JBPEWS010000221.1:0-2793 GCA_052032465.1 Pseudomonadales bacterium | reverse complement strand
CTTTGCTATCCCCCTCAGCACCACCTTGAACCCATTGCGCCTTTCCAGTTAGATCCGGCATTAAACTCAAGTAAAGCAGCAGATAAAACCACAAATGACAGCCAGCCCGCAGCCGATTCAGGGTTTAGCTTTGCCACAGATAACGAGAGCCTAACCGCTTGCTCAATGTGGCTAAATCTGGTGATTTTTTTCCTACTAGGTCTTGGCCTCACCTTCACCCCTTGTGTATTGCCGATGGTACCCATCATTTCCAGCCAGCTTGTTCAGCATCAAGGTCAGGCGCGCTTTTCTGCCTTAAAGATGAGTGCGGCTTATGTGCTTGGCATGGCCATCACCTATACGACACTTGGCGTGCTGATCGGCCTTCTTGGCAGCCAATTTAACCTCGCTTTTTATCTGCAAAACCCCTGGGTGCTTGCCGCCGTAGCCAGCCTGTTTTTCATTCTCTCCTTATCATTATTCGGCGTGTTTGAGCTGCAATTGCCTAGCTTTATTCGAGATAAACTCACATCAAAGGCAGGCGATGGCCAAGCGCCTTCTTTTTTCGGTTTTATGGCCATTGGCGCTTTATCCGCACTCGTGGTTTCTCCGTGTATAAGTCCGCCTTTAGCAGGCAGCTTGCTGTATATCAGCGCAACAGGAAGCGCGCTGTCAGGCGGCGCTATGCTTTTTGTTATGGCGTTAGGTATGGGCGTGCCGCTGATTTTGGTTGCCGTAGCAGGAAACTCACTGCTGCCTAAGTCAGGCGCATGGCTATTGATCATCAAACACCTCATGGGCTTCTTATTGGTTGCCGTCGGCCTTTATTTACTCAAGGCATTACTTCCTGTCTTGGCCGAATATTGGCTCTGGATCATTTTCATCTTCGCAATTGCCGCCTACCTCTTCTATGCCCGTCGTTTTGTTAGCCAGCGCGTTTCAAAACGCAGCTTTGTAGCCTGCTCCATTATTATTGCATTACTCGGCACTGTGCTGAGTTTTGGGGTGATCACGAAAAACCAGGCACTCACCAAACCACTCACGTGGATAACGCAGCAATCACTGCAAGCGCCTGCTGTCACTTTTTATGACATCACGGTGAAAGATGCCCAGTCGCTCAATACGGCCCTTGCCAAAGCCCAAGAAGATGGCGATGCGGTTATTTTGGACTTTTATGCCGATTGGTGTATCAGCTGTATCGTGATGAACCGACAAGTCTTTAATCAGCCTGACATTTTGGCGATGAGTGAAGCGTTTCAAGTCATCAAGCTCGACGTCACCACAATGGATGATCCAGCTCAAGCACTTTTGCGCCGCTATGACGTGATTGGCCTGCCGGCTATCTACGCCTTTGACTCAGCGGGTAATGAGCTAAAAGACTGGCGTATTCTAGGCGAGTTAGACCATCAAGCCTTCAAGCAAAAACTCGAGTTGCTTAACGAAAAATTAACAGAAAGTCATTGAAATCTGGCTTGAAAGCCATGACAATGCAGCGTTTTTAAGCTAGGCTAGATCAACGAATTTAGCCGACGTAAGCAGAAGATAATGAACGTTTTACTCTTGAATGGTCCGAACCTTAACTTGCTCGGCCAGCGGGAACCTGAAAAATACGGCGCCCAAACCCTGACAGAAGTGGTCGAATCACTGCAACATCAGGCCCAAGCGGCGGGTGCTAGTCTAGCGCATTTTCAGAGCAATAGCGAAGCTGAGCTGATTAACCGCATTCATCAGGCGGCATCTGATAAAACACAAGCCATTATCTTTAATCCAGCCGCTTACACACATACCAGCATTGCGCTGAGAGACGCTTTACTCGGGGTTGATATTCCTTTTTTCGAAATTCATATTTCAAATGTCTACCAACGAGAAAGCTTCCGTCATACTTCTTATTTCAGCGATATTGCACAAGGCTGCATTATCGGCATGGGCACTTTTGGCTACCAGCTCGCTTTAAGTGCTGCCATTAACCTTTTAACCGACCAATAAAATAACGAGAAACTCCATGGATATCAGAAAAGTCAAAAAACTCATCGAATTACTTGAATCATCTCAATGTAATGAACTCGAGATCTGTGAAGGCGAAGAGTCGGTCCGTATCGTTCGAAGCTCTAACACTGTGCCTGTTCAGGCGCCAGTGAGTACTCCTGTTATTGCACCTGCAGCGCCTACCGCAACTGCGGCCCCAGTAGCCGCTCCAGCACCAGCTGCTGCAGTAGCCTCAGAGCCAAGCTCAGCTAATAACGATAATTGCATTTTATCGCCGATGATTGGTACGTTTTATCGCTCACCATCACCAAACGCGAATCCGTTTGTTGAAGAAGGCCAAAGCATTAATAAAGGCGATGTTATCTGCATTGTTGAAGCAATGAAAATGATGAACCAGATTAAAGCCGACCGCTCAGGCACCATTGAAGCCATTTTGGTTCAAGATGGAGATCCCGTTGAATTTAACCAGCCTCTAATTAGCATCCGCTAAGAGGTTTCTCATGTTAAAAAAAGTTGTTATTGCCAACCGCGGTGAAATCGCCCTGCGCGTACTACGCTCATGTCGAGAGCTTGGGATTAAAACGGTCGCCGTATACTCGACAGCCGACAAAGACCTCATGCACGTCAAACTGGCCGACGAAGCGGTTTGCATTGGCCCAGCCTCAGCCACTGAAAGTTATTTAAAAATCCCGCACATTATTAGCGCCGCTGAAATCACTAATGCGGATGCAATCCACCCGGGATATGGTTTTTTATCTGAAAATGCTGAATTTGCAGAAGCCGTTGAACAAAGCGGCTTTATTTTTGTTGGGCCTCGAGCTGAAACCA
>JBPEWS010000220.1:0-19183 GCA_052032465.1 Pseudomonadales bacterium | reverse complement strand
ATGGTTTGAGCCATTCGTCTTACATGATGATCCGATTGATAATCCTCCTTGATCAACGGCTCTTGCGTCAGCACATTCCATAGCTCATAGATGTAACGCTGCTGGCCACTTGCTGTAAGCTGAATCGCTCCGCGCAATAAAAATGGTAAATTCTTAGATTTAAAATCACCCCATGCGATGGATTCACCTATACCTGGCGTCGATAACAAGGCAGCTGAACGAACGGGCGCAAACTCGTGGGTCAGCTGTAATTCGCGCTCTAAAATACGATTAAATTCAGCAAACTCGCCGCCTGCTGCCGAAACATCAAAATCCACATAGGCAATACCGAGGGCTGACTGCTGGCCTTGATTAATCACAATTTCCGACTGCGCCTGAACTTGCACGAAAGCGCAGACAAACAAAAAACAACCAAGTAGCCAACGGTTCATAGGAATAAGCCCTCTGGATCAAATATTACTGTTAGTTGACGAAACTCATCAAAAAGTTCCGGGCTTTCAGGGACAGGTAGCGGCTCGGCCAGCCGAATCGCATTCTTCGCCGAATTCACAAATGCCGCATTTGCCGAAGCAGATCGTCGAATCTCGGTTATTTCATAAACCCGACCATCCGGTGTTAATTTCAACTCAAACGTAACGCGCATACCCGACTCTGTCGAGCTTGGCAGCGACCAAAGCGCCATTATTTTATCGTTAATGGCTTGTCGACTTTGCGCCACCTGCTGCTCATCCGCTTGATCCTGAGCGGCCAGCGCTGCCTCGGCGGCCTCCAACCTCTGTTGCGCCTCGGCTTTTAAGCGCTTTTGCAAAGCCTCTTGGCGCTCCTGCGCCAGCATTTTCTCGACATAAGAGAGCTCTCGTGGCTCTTTCGGTTCATTTGGCTCATTGGGCTCATTCAGGGTGTCAGCTTGGGCATCAGTCACCGTAATCGTCGCACTTTGCGCACCTGATCGATCACCTACCGCGACCTCATCTTGGCTATCGGTCGGCGCCTGCTTTGGCTGCGTGACTAGGGGCGGCGTGACTGGCGGCTGCGTTGTGACCACGGGTGTGCTGATTTGCGTCGTTACGCTCTTTGTTGCCTTTTCGGCCACCACTGGCTCTGGCTCTGGCTCTGGCTCTGGCTCTGGCTCTGGCTCTGGCTCAGGCTCTGGCTCTGGTTCTGGCATAGATTGATTTGAGGCAGGCGCAACCAGTGCTACCGTCACCGCTGAGGGCTCCATCGGCTCTATTTTTCGCTGATATTGGCTAAGACTCCAAAACAAGCCAATAACACCCGCAAACAAAGCGGCCGCTTTGGCAGTGGCAATAAGAAAGTCTTGGGTAGTGAGCATCGGTTACTGTGGCGGCTGCGTAATCAGCCCGATACGGCTAAAGCCTTGCTGTTGAAGCTGGCTGATGAGATGGACAACATGCTCATAAGGCAATTGCTTATCAGCCTCAATATGCAAAGATCGCTCACTGGGGTTGTCTAGCGTCGATAACTGGCTAAGCAAGCCCTGCATGGACAGCGGCAGCTCTGGCGCCTCACCGATATTGACATATAAACGCGACTGTTCATCCATACGAACAATCAGTGTTTTTTCATTGCTATTCAACGTTTGCGCTTGGGTTTCAGGCAACTGAATATCCACACCCTGAGTAATAAAAGGCGCTGTGATCATAAAAATGACCAACAATACCAGCATAACATCAATATAGGGCACCACATTGATGTCCGCCTTTTTTGCGAATCGCGACTGAGGGGTTGGAATGATCGAATTGCTCATACGCGCTGAGACTCACGGTTTAATACCGTGTATAACTCTTCTGAGAAAGCGCTTTGCTGCTGCAGCAACGTCTCTACACGATCAACATAGCGGTTATAGGCAATGACGGCAGGAATAGCGGCGAATAAGCCCATGGCCGTGGCAATTAGCGCCTCCGCAATGCCCGGTGCGACCGACTGCAAAGTGGCCTGGGTGGTTTCTGATAAACCCAAAAATGCATTCATAATGCCCCAAACGGTGCCGAAAAGGCCAATATATGGGCTGGCTGAGCTGATCGTCGCTAACGTAGCCAGACCCTTTTGCAAAGACTCTTGATGCCTTAGCCAAGCAACTCGCATGGCTCGCTGAACGCCATCCATCAGCGCCTCAGGTTTTGCTTTGCCTTCATTTAAACGCATGTAGGCTTCAAATGCTTCGGTGAAAATATGATGCGTCCCTTCCTCGTTCGCTGATACGCTGTATTGCTTATATAGCGCTGATAAATTGCCCTTACTCCAAAAATCTTGCTCAAAGCTCGCTGAAAGCTGAATGGCCGTTTTGAGCTGTTTACGCTTAACAAAGATCCATACCCAAGCCACAAATGCCAAAACAAGCAAAACCACCATCACCAGCTGAACCACGAGACTGGCTTCCATCATTAAATGCAAAATTGGCAAAGAATCACTCATATTACTTCCTATCCGCCAGATGCGGTGTTATCGCGTTAATTATTTCACTAGGCCAAGCACAAGGCTTACCCGAATCTGCTCGAATACAGGCTATTGTTACTAAGGCTGAGCAAATCAGCTGCTCATCTCGCCACAGCTCTTGTCGAAAAACCAAGGCCACTTTTGACAAACTGTCCACCTCGGTTTTTACACAAAGCGCCTGATCAAAACGCGCCGGCAGCTTGTAATTTATGGTCAACTTTGCTGCTACAAAGTTCAACCCTTGCTCAAAAAAAGGACTTAATGGCAAGCCTAGCTGGTTCATGTAATGAGTGCGGCCACGCTCAAAGTATTTCAAGTAATTAGCATGGTAAACCACACCGGTTGCATCGGTATCTTCAAGATAAACATGCACCGCCAATTCACCTAGATCAGAGCAGCGCTCAACAGAAGGTTTGGAGGGTGATGAGGTCATTGGGATCATTTAAGAGCGTTCAAATAAATCACCCGAGTTGCTAGGCGACTGAGCCGAGCTTGGCTCGACAGAAGGCGGCTCAAGGCCAAAATGCAAGTAGGCCTGCGGTGTCACTAAACGCCCTCTTGGCGAGCGCATCAAAAAGCCTTGCTGCATCAGATAAGGCTCAACGACATCTTCGAGAGTGCCCGCATCTTCGTTAATTGCCGCTGATAATGTTTCAATCCCGACGGGACCGCCTTGAAACTTTTCAATCATGATTTGCAATAGTTTGCGATCCAAACCGTCCAAACCGTGATGATCAACTTCTAGCATATCCAGTGCGCTGGCGGCCATTTGTTGGTTAATGACGCCTTCATTATGCACATCAGCATAGTCTCGAACGCGGCGCAATAAACGGTTAGCAATTCGTGGCGTACCTCGCGAGCGCTTAGCAATTTCCGTTGCACCTTGAGCATCAATATTTTGCTGGATCAATGACGCGGTTCGCTGCACGATACCCGCAAGATCAGGCACAGAATAAAACTCTAAACGCTGAATAATGCCGAATCGATCACGCAGCGGCGAGGTTAGCAAACCCGCACGCGTCGTTGCACCCACTAAAGTAAACGGCGGCAGATCAATTTTGATTGACCGCGCAGCAGGGCCCTCGCCGATCATAATATCGAGCTGATAATCCTCCATCGCAGGATAGAGAATTTCTTCGATCATCGGGTTTAGGCGGTGAATTTCGTCGATAAAGAGTACATCGCCTTCATCAAGATTCGTTAGCTGGGCGGCTAAATCTCCCGCTTTTTCAAGAACAGGGCCTGATGTGGATTTTAAATTACCGTTCATTTCTTTGGCGATAATATTAGCCAACGTGGTTTTTCCTAAACCAGGTGGGCCAAAAATCAAGCAATGATCTAACGGCTCTTGGCGTTTACGAGCCGCTTGGATAAAAATCTCCATCTGCGCTCGAACCTTCGGCTGGCCATGATAATCCGCTAAACTCAGCGGGCGCACGGCCCGATCAACCTGCTGCTCTTGCAGGTTCATCGCATCTGCGTCTAAAAATTCTCGGCCAAAGCTCATCAAGTTCTCAGCGCAAAACTAGCTTATTTCTTTTGAGCTTCTGGCGATACGCCATAAATAATCAAGCTATGATCTGTGATTTCCCAACCATGCTCCTGCGCAATTTCGCGCTGACGACGCTCAATCACTTCATCAAAAAACTCAATCACTTTACCTGTTTGAACACAAACCATATGGTCATGGTGCTCTTCATCGCAGAGTTCAAAAACTGAATGACCGCTCTCGAAATTATGTCGCTCCACGATTCCAACCTGCTCGAACTGTGTCAGCACTCGATAAATCGTCGCCAAACTCATCTCTTCATTGATTTCAAGAAAGTATTTATAGATATCATCGGCACTCATATGGCGCTGACCACTTTCGTTTGACTCTAGAAGCTGCAAAATTTTGATTCGAGGATTGGTGACTTTTAGACCCGCTTTTTTCAGCTCTTCATTGATATTTGGCATAGGAGCACGATCCTTTTTACGATAAACTACGGTGCTTAAGTATAGATTGAATCACCCCAAAGGAAAACCTATGCGCCAACTGGTGGTCTTATTTTTATGCCTGTTTTGTCTATCTGGTTGCTACCTATTTCGCGTGTATCAACCGCCTCAACAACAGGGCACACCCATTACAGAAGCTGAGCTCGCCGAATTAAACAGCAGCTTTAGTCGAGCCGATATCGAGCGCAAACTTGGCAGTGCGCTGATCGAAGAGCCTTTGCGTCCTCAGCAATTGCTCTATCCATACAGCAAGCGTGAAGAAGGCCAGTTGGTTAAACAATACGTTGTTGTTATCTATTTGGATCAGAACGATCAGTACCAGCGCCATGAAATCATTGGCGACATAGCCCCTGTTCAAACAAGCCAAGAACAGCAAGAGACGCCTCTTGATCCTGATCAAGCGGCTGAGGCACTGGTCGAGTAATGGATTATTCAGCCACACTTTGGCAATGCCGAAGAGGCCTCAAAGAGCTTGATGTGCTGCTTGAGCCTTATTGCATTCGTCATTACCAGCAACTGTCAGACGCTGAAAAACAGCTTTTTCACGAGCTATTAAGCCATGAAGATATTGACCTTTATGACTGGTTTTTTACCGATCTTGCCGCCCCTACTGAGGCACTTGCCGAACTGATTAAAACCATAAAAGAAGAGCCGCCGTTTTACTAAAAATTCACCGAGCAACCGATAACGCAAAAAATCGCAGATCAAGGATGATATGTATTTTGAAATCCCCATTTCCAAGTCCAAACGAGCACGTAACGGCCTGCTGTTGATCAGCTTACTTGGCTTTATTTATGTGATAAGCCAGCCTTTCTCAGCAAGCTATAGCGCCTGCCTGTTACTTCTTTGGGGCTTGATTTGTCTTGCGCTTATGCACTTGCAAGGCTTGCTCCAACTGCCCACTTGGCTCAGCCAATGGTTGTCGCTTCAACAACAAGCAAAACAACTCCAGTTTCATCAACAGCAATTAAGAATCGATGGGCAAAGTGTGCAGCTGCATAGTTGGCAACGCCTGCCGAGCTTATGCATTATCACGCTCAATCATTCGCAGCCATTAAAACGCAGGCAACTGTGGCTCTGGCAAGACAGTATGCCAAACGAGTCATGGCGGCAGCTGCAACACTGGCTAAAGTTTTATGCCGCCCGCTAAGTCGCAGGCGCCAGCTTTTATCAGAACGATTGCTTGGGTTGAAACCCTTCAGGAATACAAATCGAATCTTCCGCCGAAGGAAGCAGCTCAGGATAGTCCAAGGTATAGTGCAGACCGCGACTTTCTTTGCGCATCATCGCACAGCGGATAATTAGCTCAGCCACCGTGGTCAGATTATTCAGCTCAATTAAGTTTTGCGACAGCTTGAAATCGCGGTAATAGGTATCAATTTCTTCACGCAGTAAGTTAATACGGTTTTTGGCACGCTTTAAGCGTTTATCAGTACGCACAATACCGACGTAATCCCACATAAAACGGCGCGCCTCATCCCAGTTATGAGCAATGATGATCGCCTCATCCTTATCCGTTACGCCGTGATGCTGCCATTTAGGGACATCTTGCGGCATGGACACATTATCTGACTGCTGAATAATATGCTGGCTGGCCGCATGACCAAATACAAAACACTCCAACAGCGAATTACTAGCCATTCGATTCGCTCCATGAAGCCCAGTAAATGAGGTCTCACCAATCGCATATAAACCTGGAATATCTGTCTCGCTATTCAAGTCCACCATTACGCCTCCGCAGGTATAATGCGCAGCTGGAACCACAGGTATTGGCTGGCTGGTGATATCAATACCGTAAGAGAGGCATTTTGCGTAAATCGTAGGGAAATGGCTGATGACAAAGTCCTTCGGCTTATGACTAATATCCAAATACACGCAGTCTGCACCCAGTCGCTTCATCTCATAATCGATCGCACGCGCCACAATATCTCGCGGAGCAAGCTCTGCCCGCTTATCAAAGCGCGGCATAAACCGCTCGCCATCAGGCAAAATCAAATGCCCACCTTCACCGCGCACCGCCTCGGTAATCAAAAAAGTTCGCGCATCTGGGTGATACAAACAGGTCGGATGGAACTGGTTAAACTCCATATTCGCCACTCGACAGCCAGCTCGCCATGCCATCGCAATTCCATCACCCGTTGCCACATCGGGATTACTCGTATACAAATAAGCTTTACTCGCTCCGCCGGTGGCCATAATCGTAAATTTTGCTGTAAAAGTATTGACCTGACGCTGCGCCATATCCATGACATAAGCACCCACACAGCGTTTTTGCCCCTGATCATCCGAGGCAGTGATGAGATCCAGCGCCAGCTGGTTTTCATACAGATGAATATTCTCTTTTGCCTGCGCCTGCTCAACCAATGCATTAGAAACAGCAATCCCGGTGGCATCAGCAGAGTGCAAAATTCGGCGTTTACTGTGACCGCCTTCGCGAGTTAAATG
Organism: Pseudomonadales bacterium; assembly: GCA_052032465.1. Classification (GTDB taxonomy): domain Bacteria; phylum Pseudomonadota; class Gammaproteobacteria; order Pseudomonadales; family JAXHSS01; genus JAXHSS01. The sequence continues at coordinate 12,286 of JBPEWS010000220.1, read as the reverse complement.
AAAATCGCCACCATCAGCTGCCTCTTCGCGGGTGAACTTAACTCCTTGTTCTACCAGCCATTCTATGCGCTTTCGGCCATGCTTTACGGTAAATTCCACCGCATCTTGATGGCATAAACCCGCTCCAGCAATGAGCGTATCTTGCACATGGTCACTTAATGAATCTTCCTCATCCATCACCGCCGCAATACCGCCTTGCGCCCAGTAGGTACTGGCTGACTGCATGGTACCTTTACTCAAAACCGCAATCGAAAAACTCTCCGGCAAGTTCAAAGCCGCAGACAAGCCTGCCGCACCACTACCAATAATCAAAACATCTACCGCGATCTGGTTCATGGACTCGTTGATCCTATTTGTCATTGTCAATATGTAACAATAACCGTTATCATGGAGCGCTTCAAAGCATCTTTTGATTTTTATGACAACGAAAAAGCCCAGCGATCAACAGCTGGTCGAGCGAGTAAAAAAGGGAGACAAACGCGCCTTCGATTTGTTGGTTATTAAATACCAGCAACGGTTGCTTATTCTCGCCAATCGCTTTGTCAAAAACGAGGCTACTGCTCAAGATATTGTTCAAGAAGCATTTATCAAAGCCTATAAGGCATTGCCTAAGTTTCGAGGCGATAGCCAGTTTTATACCTGGATCTATCGAATCACGGCAAACACCGCCAAGAATTACCTAAGTTCACAATCGCGCAAAGCAAATACCACAGACATTTTGCCCGAAGATGCCGAATTTATGGACGTTGCACAAGACCTGCGAACCGTCGACTCACCAGAGGCGATGGCAACGGCAGAAATCTTGGAAGAACGTGTCCACGATGCGATCGCCAACCTGCCAGAAGACTTGAAAACAGCGCTCTGGCTGCGGGAATTTGACGGCCTAAGTTATGAAGAAATCGCCGAGGTCATGAACTGCCCAATTGGCACCGTTCGCTCACGTATTTTCCGTGCTCGTGAAGCTCTGGAAACAGTAATTAAAAATTACCAAGAAAATGGATGAGCGAGTGAACTTTATAAAAAAACCGAAGTCTCAACTAAGCAACACCGATATAGAGATTAAACTTCGTAACTAATTAACCTTGAGGACTGGCTGCATGACTCAAAACACGCGTGAAATGCTTTCGGCATTGATGGACGACGAACTCAGTGAGTTTGAACTTCGCCAATTGCTTAAAAGCGATCTCGATCAAGACAATCTCGATCACTGGCGATCAATGAACACGCTTCGCCAAACGCTTTCTAGTGGCTCCTCGGCTTTTAGTCAAATTGATCTAAGCCAAGCCATTCACGACCAGATCGAACAACTCGACACGCCAGCACAATTCAGCGAACCTGCAGCGATTGCTAATGAGGCCACTGGCTCTGCTACCAAAAAAGCACCGTGGTGGGCCCTAGGCTCCGGAGCGGTAGCCGCTGGTATTTTAGGCGTTGCTTTCCTATTACCACAGATGCAACAACCTTCGCTTGATGGCGCAGCTCCCATGACACTCATCTCCGAGGTTAGCACAGACTCTGCCCAAGCCACTGTTGCGGCCAATGGCGAAATTGCCGTTGAAAACGCTGAAGAAAGCTTGGATTTTTACCTCGCTACTCACGGACAGTCTGGCACGTTGCCGCAACCAAGCATTCAAAGCTTTGCGCGCCTTGCTAGCTTCGAAGAAGAATAATCGCCCACATCATGCGTAAATTGCTTGCTTCTACGCCGCTGATTATCGGCTCACTGATAAGCGCCTCCGCTCTTTTTTCACCCTCTGTGGTGGCAGATGAGCTAGCGCCTTTGCACCAACGCTTAGTCAACATGGGCTCAGATGCACAAAAACTCAACTACCGAGGCGAGTTTATCCTGCAGCAGGGCGCCCAAGTTAAAAGCTATGGCATCACTCATGTCTATTCGCGAATCGATGATTTAGAACGTATTCGTGTTATCGGGCTTGAAGACAACCCGAGCGAAATCATTAAAGTCGGCGATACGCTTTTTACCATTAACACCCGCATCACAGGCGACAAGCGTGAACAACTCATCCGCGAAAGCGACGATGACAAAGCGCCAACCCCTGATTTGCTCGCCAAAGGTATTCGTCATTACGAAATCCAGCGCGTAAAAACACGTCAGGTTGCTGGCCGCCCCTGTGACTGGATCCAAATTAAACCCATCAAAGATGACCGTCTGCAACACGGCTTTTGCTTGGATCAAGAGCATAATTTAGCGCTAAAAACCGAAACTCGCCGTCTCGATGGACAGCTCATTGAAGGCATGCGCTTTATCGACATTGAATTTAACCCCGTGGTCAAAAGCGAGATCTTCAACCCGCCAAGCGCGAATTCAGCCAATTCGGCAACACTTAGCAGCAAGATCGAGCAACAAGATGACACACCGGCGTCATTGCCGATCAACTTGCAGTGGATTCCGCCTGGGTTTGAGCAAGTCTTAGCTCGCCAATATGTTAAGCCCTCAGGCAATGCGGTGAGCCGCTTCTTGTTCTCCGATGGATTTTCCTCTTTCAGCGTCTTCGTTGAAGCCTGTGAAAGCGAAGTAGAGCAACAAATGCGCCACGCAGGCTCGACCACCTTAATCGTAAAATCTCTCAGCAATGAGGCTGGAGAGTTGCAGCGCGTGACACTCGCTGGCGAGCTACCTCCGGCAACCTTGCAAAAAATTAGCGAACAACTGCTATACCCATGATCACTCGCTCTGGCACGGTGATTGAATCCAGCTCATCACGTCCTCAGCGCTTAGTCATCCAGCTTGACGATCATAAGCGCTGCTCGGCCTGTAAAGCGTCGAGCTGCTGTCAAAATGTTTGGCAAAACCATCTAAAACCCGATCAAACCGTGGAGCTGATCAATCATGATCAGCCCCTGTTTCAACCCCATGATACCATTATGATCGGCATTAAAGAGCAAGCCGCTCTGCGCTTATCAGCTACCTTTTTTTTATTACCACTTAGTGCAATCGTCCTTGGTGCAGCGCTTTTTGCTTGGATCAGCCAAGGCCTTGAATGGGCCATTGTGCTGGGTGGCTTAGTGGGTTTTGTGCTATCAGGTGTGTTTTTGCGGAACTGGTCGAAATCAGCGCAGTCAAAACAACAGTATCAACCCCAAATTATGAACCAAACCCCGTTAACGGCACCGTCCTCAACGTCCGTTAACACGAACGAGTAAAGGAGCTTTATCTATGACGGTTATTAAAACCCCTTTCGTCTTATTTTTTGTTCTGATGTTGTCGGCGTTTCAAGCTCAGGCCGCCGAATACCCAAACTTTAAGCCGCTGATCAAGCAAAACGCTGATGCCGTGGTCAATATCAGTGCCTCGCAAGAGATCAGCCAAACACAGCAGCAGCAAATTCCCGAAATTTTCAAACGCTTTTTTGGTGACCAGATCCCCTTTGAGATGCCGCAACAACGCCAAGAAGACTCGCTTGGCTCAGGTTTTATTATCTCGCGTGACGGCTATATTTTAAGCAACCATCACGTGATCGAAAATGCCGATAAAGTTATCGTACGCCTAACCGATCGCCGTGAGCTTGAAGCTGAAGTGATCGGCTCAGACCCTGAGACCGACGTTGCCATTTTAAAAGTGAATGCCAAAGACTTACCCTATGTCAAAATCGGCAACTCCGACAAACTTGAAGCCGGTGACTGGGTCGTTGCGATTGGCTCACCTTTTGGCTTTGATTACTCCGTCACCGCCGGCATTGTCAGCGCCACAGGCCGAAGCTTGCCCGGCGATAACTATGTCCCCTTTATCCAGACCGATGTCGCCATTAACCCAGGAAATTCTGGTGGTCCTTTATTCAATATGGATGGCGAAGTGATCGGCATCAATTCTCAGATTTACAGCCGCACAGGCGGATTCATGGGCTTATCGTTTGCCATTCCTATCGATGTCGCGATGAATGTGGCCGATCAGCTCAAATCTAAAGGCCGCGTTGATCGTGGCTGGCTTGGCGTTATGATCCAAGATGTAAACCGCGAGCTGGCCGAGTCTTTTGGCCTGAGTAAGCCACATGGTGCGCTCATCGCAGAGGTCGTCAAAGACAGTCCAGCTGAAAAAGCGGGCCTGCTTGCTGGCGACGTTATTACCGCGTTCAATAATAAAGAAATTGTCTTTTCTTCAGACCTACCGCACCTAGTCGGTCAGGCTAAGCCCAACTCGCGCCATCGCCTCACCGTTATTCGTAACGGCAAAGCAAAACTGATCGGCGTACGTTTAGGTGCACTCGACAACGACGAGGCGCAGGTTTTAACGAATAACCCACCTCAGCAAGTTGAAAAACTCGGGCTGGTTGTTACCGAGCTAAGTGAGAAAGAGAAAACGCAATACAATATTGATCATGGCGTGCGTATCGCCGATGTGGTGAGCCAAGAAGCCAAACAGGCAGGTCTCAGTCCAGGCAATATTGTGCTACAGGTGGATAATGTGCTTATTCACTCAGTGGATCAATATGAACGCGTTATCGACCGACTAAAAGAAGATCGCTATGTTCCCGTGCTCGTTTTACGCAATGGTGCGCCAACCTATATTGCACTGCCCGTAAAATAGTCGCACAATAACCCCTAATGAATGCCGAAAAAGCAGGTGCCCACCACCTGCTTTTTTCGTTAGTGAATCTGGCTGTTTTTTGATAGCATGCCAGCATAATCGACGAGGTGCTTTACGCATGAAAACACGTATCGAATGGCAAGGCGATGTCGCCTTCACCGCAGAGTCTGGCTCAGGACATAAGGTCACGATGGATGGCCCACCTGATCATGGCGGAAAAAACCTAGGGCCACGCCCCATGGAAATGATGCTGATGGGTTTGGGTGGTTGCTCAAGCTTTGATGTCGTACACATCCTTAAAAAGTCGCGCCAAAACGTCAGCCATTGCAGCTGTGATATTACCGCTGAACGCGCCGATGCTGTTCCGGCTGTCTTCTCCAAGATTCATTTGCACTTCACTGTCAGTGGCGAAAACCTAAAACCTAATCAGGTCGAAAAAGCCGTCAGTCTCTCTGCCGAAAAATATTGCTCAGCGAGCATTATGCTTCAGCAAGGCGGAGTCGAGATTAGCCACAGCGTCGACATTGTCGAGAATGACTGAATTAACGCGCCCAAGCCACTTGGGCCTGCGCCATATTGCGCTATTTGTTGCCGACCTTGAAGCTGCCCTACATTTTTATGTTGATCTTTTAGGTATGCAGGTCGAATGGCAGCCTGATGATGATAATATATATCTTACCTCTGGCAATGATAACCTCGCTATTCATCGAGTGTCACCGAAGCCTGTCGCAGGACGGTTAGACCATATTGGCTTTTTTTTAGCCAGTCCCGACATCGTTGACCAGTGGTATGATTTTCTTCTCGCCTCAGGCGTGAAGATGCAAAATGCGCCCAAAACCCACCGTGATGGCGCGCGTAGTTTTTATTGCCTCGATCCTGAAGGCACGGTGGTGCAGATGATTTATCATCCACCAATTGTTCAATCCTAGTTCGCTATAGGAATACTCATGGCTGAAATCGCAAAAGACATTAAACTTCATGGCTTTAATAACCTAACCAAGTCGTTAAGCTTTAACTTATACGATATTTCATATGCACAAACACCCGCCGCTCGTCGCGAATATATTCAATATATCGACGAAATGTTCAGCGCGGATCGTTTGACCGAAATTTTAAAAGAAGTGGTTGATATCATTGGCGCCAATATTTTGTTTACCTCTCGCCAAGACTATGAGCCTGAAGGCGCCAGCGTCACCATGTTGATTGCCGAGCATGAGCTTACCTCCCCTGATGAGGCAGAAGACTATACGCATGAAGAGCCAGGCCCGCTGCCTAAGAACATTGCTAACCACTTGGACAAAAGCCATGTGACGGTGCACACCTATCCCGAGATTCATCCACATGATGGCATCTCAACGTTCCGCGCCGATATTGATGTGTCGACCTGTGGTTTGATCTCGCCATTACGTGCGTTGAATTACCTTATTCATGTATTGGATGCCGACATCGCCACCATTGATTATCGTGTTCGCGGTTTTACTCGTTCGGTTGATGGCAAGAAACATTTCATCGACCACGAGATCAACTCAATCCAAAACTACATGTCTGACGACACGCTAGACACGTATAAAATGATTGATGTGAATGTGTATCAGGAACAAACCTTCCACACCAAAATGATTCGTGAGAAGTTTAATGTTGAAGACTACCTGTTCGATAATGCGTCCAAACGACTGTCTGAGAGCGAAAAAAGCGAGATCGCTAGCCGCTTAGATCAAGAAATGCATGAAATTTTCTATGGGCGAAATTACGATGAAGGAAAATACTGAACATTATTCACTCCCTCATTTTAAGCCCGCACCGTTACTTACGGGCGGGCAACGCCAAACCCTATACCCACGGTTTGGCCCCATGCGATACACCAGCCGCTGGGGTAACCGCCAGCTAGCACGCAAAGCACAAGAAATTATTATCCCCGCTGGGGACGGCATTCGCCTTCATTGCCTGCTCAACCGCCAGCTCAAACCGAATCGAAAACCCAAATCCGCTCCCTTGATCATTATGATTCATGGCTGGCTTGGTTCTAGCCAATCCATTTATCTAGCGGGCACGGCGCAGAAACTTCACCAAGCTGGCTATCATGTTGTTCGCCTGCATCTTCGCGATCATGGTCCAAGCTACCATCTCAACAAAACATTATTTAACGCGGCCCGCATTGATGAAGTGTTTCATGCCATTCGCTATATTCGCGAACATATCGAGCACAAAGCGCTTGGCTTATTAGGCTACTCCTTGGGTGGCAACTTTGCGCTGCGTTTGGCCAACGCCAATCAGCGTGAGCAATTAGGCCTTGATCATGTCATTAGCATTTGCCCTGTGCTGAATCCTAAAACCGCTGGAGACAGCATCGTTAACCAGCCGCTTTACCACCAATACTTTGTTAAAGCTTGGAAAGAGGTCTTTGCGATCAAACATCAGCTCTATCGAAACTTCATCGACCCAGTGGTCTTTACCTTACAGGACTATAATGCACTAACTGAGCATTTCGTCGAGCACCACACGCCGTTCGAGCATGTTGACCAATACTATCAGCACTACACCATTGAGCGTGATATACTCCAGTCATTAACCGTGAAAACACATGCCATTATTGCCTTGGACGACCCTATTTTGCCCGTCCCTGATTTTGTGCATCAGCTCACGAGTGATGACCACCTCCAGCTGGAGATAACCGATACAGGCGGCCATTGCGGCTTTCAAAAAAACTGGTTCGGTAAAAGTTGGATTGATCATCGCGTCATCGAAATTTTTGATCACTATCTACGGTAGGAGAACAGCATGGCTAATCGCATGCAAAAACAATTAGGCAAACTCAATGTCTTGCCAACCAAACTGCGCCTTAAGCTCACCACCTTATTTATCCGTAAAATGATTCCATTTGTGGGCACGGCCAAGATTCATTTTGAAAGCGTTACCCCAGAAAAAGTCGTTGCGGTTATCCCCAACCAAAAACGCAACCAAAACCATATTCAATCCGTGCATGCAGCAGCTACCGCATTGCTCGCAGAAACCTCATCAGGGATTTGCTTTGGCCTTAACATGCCAGACGACAAACTACCACTACTTAAATCCATGCATGTGCAATACACCAAGCGCACGCAAGGCGACCTAACCGCTACCACCACGCTGACAGATCCAGCAGAAATTCAACGCCTGAACACTGACGAAAAAGGCGATATTACCTTTGATGTCGAGATTCGTGACGAGACAGGCGAGTTAACCAATATTACCGCCATGACTTGGGCATGGATTCCGAAAAAAAGAAGCTAAAACACCATGAGCTCAGAGTCACCCAACCCGGAAAAACCCAGCGTCGTTGACGATGCCCACGCATTAAGCGAGCCATCAAAAAGCCCAGATCCAAGCAACGAGCAGCAAAACTGGGCGAGCATCGCCCATGTTTGCGCCCTAAGCGGCCTGTTCTTTCCGTTTGGTCAAATTTTGGGGCCTGCGATTGTTTATCTCATGAAAAAAGATGAGTCTGAGTTTATTGCCAAACACGCTATGGAAGCAGTCAATTTTCAGATCACGAACACGCTTTTCTTATTCATTGCCTCTTTGCTTATGCTGGTGTTAATTGGCTTTGTTTTGTTTCCGATCGTGCTGGTTTTTGATGCCATATTTGTCATCGTCGCGGCCCTAGCCGCTCAAAAAGCTGAGCACTACCGATACCCACTCACCCTGCGGCTTTTTAAGTAATTTACAAGCACCGCCAGACGATTATACTGTAGACCTTTTCGCAGCTGATACGACCATGAAAGAACAATTATTGACCGCCTTAGAAAACACCATTGAAGCCCTCAAATCCGACGGCTTCTTACCCGATGATTGTGCGCCGAAAATCAGTGTAGAACCCACTAAGGACCCAAGTCATGGTGATCTTGCAACCAATCTTGCATTGGTTCTGGCCAAGCCCGCTAAAAAAGCGCCTCGCCAAGTCGCGCAAGCCATTGTTGAGCAGCTGCAAGCATTAGACTGGATAGACTCTATCGACATTGCAGGCCCTGGCTTCATTAACTTTTTCCTTAAAGCACAAGCGCAATTTTCTGCAGTGGAGCAGATATTATCGGCAAAAGAGCAATATGGCCGAAGCCAGATCGGCCAAGGCAAAAAGGTTCAAGTTGAGTTTGTTTCAGCCAACCCAACAGGCCCTTTGCATGTAGGCCATGGCCGTGGAGCCGCTTATGGCGCCTCGGTTTCTGACTTACTTGCTGCTGTCGGCTATCAAGTTGAGCGCGAATACTACGTTAATGATGCAGGTCGTCAGATGGACATCCTAGCGGCCAGTAGCTGGCTTCGCTACCTCGCACTGTTCGACCAAGAGTTCCCCTTCCCAGCCAATGCCTACCAAGGCGATTACGTGATCAACGATATTGCCGAGCCATTAAAAGCCGAAAACAGCGATGCGTTAGTCATCAGCAGCGAACAATGGCGCGACGGCCTGCCCAAGGACGAACCAGAAGGCGGTGACAAAGAGCAATTTATTGATGCTGTCATTGAGTCTGCCAAAAAACACTTGGGTGAAGCCCGTTACCGCATCGTATTTGATAAGGCCTTAAATGTCGTCTTAGATGATATTCGTGACGACTTATCTGAATTTAACGTTCGTTTTGAGCAGTGGTTCTCTGAGCGCAGCCTCACGGAGAAGAACGAAGTAGAAGCGGCATTGCAGCGCCTAGATGAGAAAGGCTTTCTTTACGAGAAAAACGGCGCTATTTGGTTCAAATCGACGGATTTCGGCGATGATAAAGACCGAGTTGTCAAACGAGATAATGGTCAAACCACGTATTTCGCCTCCGATATTGCCTACCATGCTAATAAATTTGACCGTGGCTATGATCGCGTTATCAATGTTTGGGGAGCCGATCACCACGGTTATATAGCCCGCGTTAAAGCCGCCTTGAGCGCCTTGGGGTATGCACCTGAAAAACTCGATATTTTATTAGTGCAATTTGCCATTTTGTATCGCGGCAGTGAGCGCGTGCAAATGTCTACTCGCTCAGGCTCGTTTGTGACATTGCGCGAGCTGCGCGAAGACATCAGCAATGATGCTGCACGCTTTTTCTATGTTATGCGCAAATCAGATCAACATATGGACTTTGACCTTGAGCTTGCGACATCACAAACCAAAGACAACCCGTTGTATTATATCCAATACGCTCATGCACGTATTTGCAGCCTGCTAGAAAAAGCCCAAGCTGAAAACTTGCCAAGCGACTCGGTTGATCTTGAGTTACTAACCTTGGATTCAGAAAAGGCCTTAGCTAAGGCGCTGGGACAATTTCCTGACGCCGTTCAACAGGCCGCTGAGCATTATGCCCCGCATCAGCTTACGCACTATTTGTTTGATCTGGCTAAAGACTTCCATAGCTATTATAACGCGCAAAAAATGATGACCGACGATGCCGCGCTCAGCTCAGCTCGCCTGACGCTCAGTCAAGCGGTTGCGCAGGTGATCAAAAATGGCCTTGGTCTTTTGGGTGTTGACGCCCCAACCTCGATGTAAAACCAACACGAGAAAGCCTTATGCCACGCGACTTTGCCAAACCGATTGAGCGCCAAAGCCAGACAGCCGCCCCCGCTGCTGCCAGCAAAAAAGCCAAACCTGCTATGCCAATGTGGGCAGGGCTGATTATCGCTTTACTGGCGGTTAATGCCGCCTTTATTGGTTATTTTGTTTTCTCAGGCGTGATGGATGAGCCAGAGCTTACGATGCCTTCACAAGCGCCCATATTAACCCCAAACAGCACTGATCAAAGCTCAGCAGAACCAAGCGTTTCTTCAGAGCCACAAATTAGCGCAGAAAACTCTGGCAGCAATGGTGCCAACCCAGCTGAGCCTGAGGCCAATACGCCAACCGTGACTGAAGAGGCGCCCGAAGACAGCTTTGATTTTTATCACCGCCTAACGCAAGACCAAGAAGCAAATGTAGACAGTGTCGAGCGCCTGCCGCTTCGTGAAGCATTTAGTAATAAACCGGCGAGTCATTCAGCCTCAGCAGCCCAAACTGCTCCTGCGTCTGAGCCAGTGCGGTCCAAAAGCACACCGCCAAGCGCTGGCGGCCTTAACCTTGAAGACCCAACCGCCCAAGCTCAGCCTTCCAATGTCAGTGCTCAGCCAAGTGCCCAGCCAAGCACTCAAAAAGAGGCCTCCAATGTTGCAAGCCAAACGCTGCATCCCGAGCCTGAAGCCAGCCCATTGAACCAACCATTTAAGTTTGATCTTCAGGCAGGCTCATTCCGAAAAGCCGATGATGCCAAGCGCCACGCCGAGCACTTAGTCTCCATGGGCTTTGATGCCTATTTTTACGCAGCGGATGTTAATGGCCACACATGGCACCGCGTTATTATTGGCCCGTTTGCCGACCAAGGCGCACTTGAACGAACCCGAGCTGAGCTGAGCGCATTAAATATCGACTCTTTGCTGGTTCCTCATCGCAAAAACCGCTAGCTCTCTCTTTAGCTTCTAGGCTGGCGTTTAACTTCCTCAAACGCCAGCAAGAGAAAACATCCTTACTCTTGAAATTCTCATCATCGCACCCCACTAAGCTAATTCATTGAAAATACAAAGGAGCCGTTTGTGGAACAGTTTCATGGGACAACCATCGTGTCAGTACGCAAAGGTCAACAAGTCGTTATTGGCGGTGATGGCCAAGTGACGCTTGGAAACACCGTCATGAAAGGTGGCGCGGTCAAAGTGCGCCGCCTGTATCATGGCAAAGTGCTGGCTGGATTTGCAGGTGCAACGGCCGACGCCTTTACACTTTTTGAGCGCTTTGAGGAAATGCTCGAGGCGCATCAGGGCAAGCTCGCTCGCTCCGCTGTTGAACTGGCTAAACTGTGGCGAACAGACCGCGCCATGCGCAACCTAGAAGCGCTACTGGCTGTTGCAGATGCTGAGTCTTCTTTGATCATCACGGGTAATGGCGACGTACTTCAGCCCGAACAAGACATTATCGCCATCGGCTCAGGCGGGCCATTTGCACAGGCAGCGGCTAAAGCCTTATTTGAAAATACCGATCTGGATGCACAAGGCATCGTTAAAAAAAGCCTCGAAATTGCGGGCGATATTTGTATCTACACCAACCACAACCACCGCATTGAAGTGCTTGATTACTAAGCACGATTGCTCATAGTTGCCGTTATTATTTTTTTATTCAGGAGCTCAACGTGAATTTAAGCCCTAAAGCCATTATCCAAGAACTCGACAAATACATTGTCGGTCAAGCCAACGCCAAAAAAGCGGTATCACTGGCGCTGCGTAACCGCTGGAGACGCATGCAGCTTAGCCCAGAAGTACGCAACGAAATTTCGCCGAAGAACATTTTAATGATTGGCCCAACCGGTGTGGGCAAAACAGAAATCGCGCGTCGTTTAGCCAAGCTCTCAAACGCTCCGTTTATCAAAATCGATGCAACTAAATTTACCGAAGTGGGCTATGTCGGAAAAGACGTTGAAAGCATTATCAAGGACCTCGCTGATGCGGCCATCAAAATGTTCCGCAAGCAAGCGATGGATGGCGTTCAAGCTCGTGCTGAAGATGCCGCCGAAGAGCGTGTTCTCGATGCTTTATTGCGCCCTGCTCGCGGTGAAGAAGTGGTAGAAACCAGCTCATCTACGCGACAGGTTTTCCGCAAAAAACTTCGTGAAGGCGAGCTTGATGACAAAGAAATCGAGATCGATGTGGCACAAAATATCGGTGTAGAGATCATGTCGCCACCGGGCATGGAAGAAATGACTG
>JBPEWS010000022.1:0-2666 GCA_052032465.1 Pseudomonadales bacterium | reverse complement strand
CTATTCTGGAAGCTGAGGGTGAAGCTCAGGCTGCTGTTCTTCAAGCTGAAGCGCAAATTTCACTTGCGCGAGGTAACTCAGAGGCGATTGAGCAAATTCAAAATGCCATGCAAGAAAGCGCTAAAGGCGGCGAGTTTATCTTAGCCGAAAACTATATTGCGGCCCTAAACGAGCTTGCTCAGGGTCAAAATGCAAAAACCGTGCTTCTGCCGCCCAATATTGACTCTATTTTCGGCAATATGCTAAGCCAAGCGCTGAAAAAATAATCGCCTAAAAAACAAAAACCGCGCCAAGGCGCGGTTTTTTTATGAGAGAAATGTCAGCGTTAATCCATGGTAATGTCGATCTTCTGGATCACCGCATTGGCTTGCTCACGCGCATTATCCACGGTATCAGCTAACGCTAAGGCAACACCCATACGGCGCTTACCCTGAACCTCCGGCTTACCAAATAAACGCAACTGCGTATCAGGTTGACTCAATGCCGAGGCTAAATTGCCGTAATGAACAGAGCTTGAGTCGCCTTCAAGCAGCAAAACAGAAGAAGCACCCGAGCCGTATTCGCGGATCGCTGGAATCGGCAGCCCCAAAATAGCGCGCGCATGCAGGGCAAACTCCGACAAATCTTGGGTAATTAATGTCACCAAACCCGTGTCATGCGGTCGTGGAGACACTTCACTGAATATCACCTCATCACCACGGACAAACAGCTCAACACCAAAAACACCCAAGCCGCCTAAATCATCGGTCACCGCCTGAGCAATGCGCTGAGCCTTCGCTAGGGCTTTTTCTGACATCGCCTGTGGTTGCCAAGATTCTTGATAATCGCCATCTGCTTGGCGATGACCAATGGGCGCACAAAAACGTGTTTCAACTTGATTACCCGCCCTGCAACGTACTGTGAGTAAAGTAATTTCAAAATCAAAATCCACAAAACCTTCAACAATGACCTTGCCTTTACCTGAGCGTCCGCCCTCTTGAGCGTATTGCCATGCACTAGCGACATCGTCCGCCGTTTTAATGACACTTTGGCCCTTGCCTGATGAGCTCATAATTGGCTTCACAACGCAAGGAAAACCAATTGCTCTGACGGCTTCTTCAAAAGCGGGCAACTCATCGGCAAAACGGTATGGCGAGGTTGGTAAATTTAACGTTTCAGCTGCCAAGCGACGAATCCCTTCGCGGTTCATCGTGAGCTGTGTTGCACGTGCTGAAGGAATTACATGAAAGCCCTCGCGCTCCAATTCAGCCAGCGTATCGGTTGCAATAGCCTCAATCTCAGGAACAATCAACTGCGGCTGCTCTTGCTCAATCACTTGACGTAAAGCCGCTCCATCGAGCATCGAAATCACATGGCTACGATCAGCGACCTGCATTGCCGGCGCATGGGCGTAGCGATCAACGGCAATCACCTCGCAACCTAATCGCTGAAGCTCAATGACGACTTCCTTACCTAATTCACCCGAGCCGCACAGCAGCACACGTGTCGCCGATAAAGAAAAAGGAGTACCAATCGTTGTCATGTTTTCTACCCAGATTAATCAAAACGCAAATGCTAACGCAAAACCCTGGCGCTGTCTGCTATGGACAATAAAACCTTCGCCTGCGCCAAGCTTTGCGAACATGTTACCCGTTGCGCTTTTTTTTGCTCAGGATTCGTCAACCAAACGAAACCCCTGCTAAACTCGCTAAAACAATAGGAGATCAGCCATGCTTGCAACATCGCTAGCCATTATTTCAGCAGGCGCATTTTTTCTTTTTGGGTTAGTTACTGGCGTATTTAAATACCAGCAAATCATGAGCTCTCCCAAAGGCCGTGCGCACTACTACATGGATGTTTGTCACCGCGCCTCATTGATGTACGCCTTCGCCTGTTTGCTACTGTTTGTCTTTGCCGACATCAGCCAATTATCCAACGCTGTTGAAGTCACCTGCATCTTGCTATTAGTAATTTACTTTGCAACCGCTGTCGCCAGCTATTTCTTTCATGGCCTTCGCCAAGACACCAATAACCAACTGCGCTTACCACCCAAAAATGAAAGAACGCATGGACAAAAAGCCCTCCCCCTCTACAAGTGGACTCTGATTGGCGCAGAGATTGGCGGATTTTGTGTATTATTTTATGGCGTTATTAAAGCGCTGATTTAGCGAAAAGCCGGCGATAATCTGCGCCAAAGCTAGAATCACATCTGGAATTTACAACAGGGCTGGTATACAGTTATTTTTTTAAAAAAATCTAAGGAATGGTCATGACTAAAAAAAACAGTGCTCCACGATACCGGATAGTTTCAGAAGAAGAGCTAGGATATTCGCGCCGCTCATTAATTAACGCCTTTCATTTTTCCAAAGACCCTTATTTGTCGGCTCACTTTAAATTCCCTGTTGAGCCCGCCAAGGCATTTATCAAGAAACAACGCGAGTTGACTGGTCAACACATCACGATGACTCACTTGATGATTAAGGTCATGGCGGTTATTTCCACCAAAATGCCATATTTAAACTGCGTGATTTTCAATGGCAAGGTCTATGAAATTCAGGATATTAACGTCACCAGCGTGTTTAAAATCCCTGATAGCAATAATGCATTAACGACCATTATTTCAGATGCCCCGCATGAAAAATCACTTGGGCAGATCTGCGAAGAATTTAACGCCGAAAAAACGCGCA
>JBPEWS010000219.1:0-2707 GCA_052032465.1 Pseudomonadales bacterium | reverse complement strand
ATGCGAGATGAAATTAAGCGTATCGATACCATCTAACGAATAAGCATTGCATTGCGTATTCGCTGTTTTTTTGCGGCTAAACCCGTTTTTTTCTCAAGGAATTAATCTAGGATCTGGACAGGCGTTTTTGTTTTGACGTAATCTGTTCAGATCATGGATTTTTTCATCAAATTGCTCAAAGAGTCATTCCGCGACTTGATCCCGATTGTGGTGGTCATCGTGGTGTTCCAGTTTTTTATTATTCAATCGGTGCCTGATAACTGGCAGGCAACCGCTATTGGTCTTGTCATTGTTGGCTTCGGGCTGGCGATCTTCTTGCTCGGCTTGGAAGAGGGTATTTTCCCTGTTGGTGATAAACTCGCCCGAGACTTTTCTGCGCATAGCTCCCTGCCTTGGCTGTTATTTTTTGGTTTTATGATTGGCTTTGGCACAACGATAGCCGAGCCTGCTTTGCTGGTTATTGCTGAAAAAGCCGAGATCATCAGTCATCACCGAATTGATGCAAGCACTTTGCGATATGTAGTAGCGGTGTCCGTAGGGCTGGCGATTGCCCTAGGTGTGTACCGAATTGTCAAAGGCCACCCGATTCATTATTACATCATCGCTGGTTATGTCTTGGTCGTGGCAACCACCTTTTTTGCACCTAACGAAATCGTCGGTTTGGCCTACGATTTGGGCGGAGTGACCACCTCAACGGTAACTGTGCCATTAGTGGCCGCGCTTGGGATCGGGCTGGCAAGTAGTATCAAGGGGCGAAACCCCGTGATTGATGGCTTTGGTCTTATCGCTTTTGCCTCATTAACCCCGATGATTCTTGTCCAGCTATACGGCATTGTGGTGTACACCTTGGTGGATGCGCAACAAGGCTCTAGCTTAATGCTGGAAATGATCCCTTCAAAGCCTGCCGATATTACACTGGAAACGGTCATGCTTGGCTTGGTTAATGTCACCACCGATGTTTTGCCGATTCTCGGTATTATTTTCTTCTTTCAATACGCCGTATTGAAAAAGCCGATAAAAAACCTTAAGCAGGTGGTTTTGGGCTTTGTCTGGGTCATTATTGGTCTTGAAGCGTTTATTTTAGGTTTGGAGCTTGGCCTCTTTAGTTTGGGCGAGCTGATGGCGTTTCAGCTGACCCAAATGGATTCGCTCTGGGTGATTTATGCCTTTGCCTTTGCGATCGGGTTTTCGACAACGATGGCTGAGCCCTCATTAATGGCTATTGCCAAAAAAGCCAAAGAAATCAGTGATGGTCGAATACATGATGGCATTTTGCGTGTTTTTGTTGCTTTAGGAGTGGCTGCCGGGATTACCTTGGGAGCTTATCGCATTGTCGAAGGTGGGCAGCTGCATTATTTCATTATGGCGGGTTATTTGGTGGTCATCGCCCTAACCTTTATTACGCCTAAATATATTATTCCTGTGGCCTATGACAGTGGCGGGGTCACGACTTCAACCGTGACGGTTCCCCTAGTTGCCGCTTTAGGGCTAGGGCTTGCGAGTAATATCGAGGGCAGAAGCCCATTGGTAGATGGTTTTGGTTTAATTGCTTTTGCCTCTTTATTTCCGATTATCTCAGTCATGCTCTTTGGGCTTGTAACGCAATGGATGGGCGTTAAATCAGATGAAGAGGTGCGAGCAGCCAATCGACTGCGTCGCTGGCTGGCTCGTGAGAAGCCAAGTGTTCAGGAGCAGCCTAGCCTAAGCTCAGGTGATGTCATTACGCCAAGCTCAGCTCCATTAGGCGGGTTAGTTGGGCAGCTTTCACTGCATATTGTGGTGGCGATTGTCCCAAAAGATAAATGCAAGGATGCGGTGGATGCAGCAAAAGAAAAAGGGGCTTCAGGCGTTACCATGTTGGATGCGGAAGGCATGGGGCTAGAAAAGTTTGAGAATATGTACCGCTTTAATAATGAGGCCAGTGATAATTTGCTTTTGTTTATTCTGCCAGAGCCGATGGTTGAATCTGTCATTGATAATATCGTGCTACGTTTGCGGATCAACAGTGGCGAGGACGGTGTGGTGTTCTCATTGCCAATTGAGCATGTTCGAGGCCTTTCACTGCGCCAACAAGATATATTTGAGGGTCAGGTTGAAGATGGCGTGGTGATGATGCCCTAACCCTCGTTATTCTCTATTTAGATACTGTTGGAAAAAATACTGACCTCATTACGCTGGCGCATGGAGTAGTCCTTGCTGTGCAAGTCAGGAAGGTCGGGGAAGTCAAAGTGATCCGCATCAGCGGCATCCCACATGATTTGGTAATGCTCGCGGCCTTTGCCCTGCAATAAAGCGCCAATATCCGTCCAGTAAAAATGATGGCTAAGCAGCTGAATATGGCCATCTTGCTCTCTTCGAGCAATATGGTGGGGCTGCAGGCTTTTGGGGTGAGTATATCCGACCGTGCCGACAATGCTGGCCAGCGCTTTCAACGTATTTTTGTGGAAGTGATAGGCACGCTCAGCTTTATTGTCCACATTAATAGCGCGTTGGCGAACGGGGTCTTGAGTCGCCACGCCCGTTGGGCACTCGCCGGTGTGACAACTTCGAGATTGAATGCAGCCAACAGAGAACATAAAACCGCGGGCTGAGTTACATAAATCTGCGCCTAGGGCGAGCATCTTGCCGATATCAAAGGCATCGATCAGCTTGCCGCTGACACATAATTTGACTTTGTCCCTAAGCCCCGCGCCGCGAAGTACATTTT
>JBPEWS010000218.1:0-6687 GCA_052032465.1 Pseudomonadales bacterium | reverse complement strand
TGCTGCTCAGCCTCGCTGGCGAGAAATCAATAAAGCGTCACGTTATTTTTGTGGCGCGTATTGGGGCTGGGGCTTTCATGAAGATGGCGTCAACAGTGCTTACAACACCCTCGATGCACTCAAGGATGACTGGCATGAAGACCGTTGATCTGGCGCTGGCACATTCAGATATTCGTCATAAGCGTTATCACCCCAAAACGCATGAGTTTCAGTATCAAATTGGCTATATCCTAGTGGATGTCGATGCCATTGAGTCGCTGTGTTCACGTGCTCGATTTTGGTCTTTTAATCGCTTTAATCTCTGCTCGCTGAATACTCGTCACTATCTGCCTTCAACGCTGAATCAGCCTGAGCTGACAATTCGCGAAAGTGTTGAGCAGTTAATCGAAGAAACTCATGCTGATCATTCCAGCTTTACTCATATTAAGTTACTTACCGTGCCGCGCTTTTTATGGTTTAACTTTAACCCGGTCAGCTTTTATTTTGTCTATTGCGAGGCCAGTGACCAGCCAAGTTATATCATTGCTGATATTACCAACACCCCATGGGGCGAGCGTCACGCCTATTGTTTGCGCTGTCAGCCTGCAAGCGATGGAAAACAACATTTTGCATTTCATAAGGCCTTTCATGTCTCGCCTTTCATGCCAATGAACCTTGATTATCACTGGCGCTTTGAAGTTCAACGCGCACCGTATCGTATTCACATGGCGTTAAAGCGAACAGAAAACAGCGAAGAGCACCTCGATTTTGTTGCTCACATGCG
The DNA here is from genome assembly GCA_052032465.1 of Pseudomonadales bacterium. Lineage (GTDB taxonomy): Bacteria > Pseudomonadota > Gammaproteobacteria > Pseudomonadales > JAXHSS01 > JAXHSS01. Next base: position 5,924 of record JBPEWS010000218.1, on the reverse strand, counting down.
CTTTAAGTTATCGGCAATGTCCGCCAAGCAACAACGACGCTACCCGTTCTCTTTTCCTTGGCAAAGTCTAAAAGTCGTCTGGGGAATTTATTGGCAGGCTTACAAGCTGTGGCGTAAACGTATCCCCTTTTTCACCCACCCCAAACATCAAAAGTAAATTATGGCTCTGATCTCAAATAAAACCGTACAACAACGCCTAACCCATTACCTAGAACAGCTGGCAATAGGTTATATCCAAGTGACAGGGCTGGATGAAACCAACAGCACCAGTGCCTTTGGCGATGAACATAGCGAGCTCAAAGCACATATTACTCTGCACGATGAGGCGCTATTTTCCTATATTTTGAAAGAAGGCGCCCTGGGTGCGGCCGAATCCTATTTACAAGGCCATTGGGAAGTCGATGATCTCACCGCACTATTTCGTATTTTGATTCAAAACCAGCAAGCACTTGAGCGAGTCAATAACCCCGCATCAGCTCGATTCAAAAAAATGGGCCGCTTATTTTGGTATCTCTATCAGCGCAAAAATAGCTTATCGGGTAGCCGCCGAAATATTGCTGACCATTATGATTTATCCAATGAGCTGTTCACGCTATTTTTGGACCAGCGCATGATGTACTCCAGCGCAATTTACCAACATCCTAATCAAACGCTCGAGCTGGCTCAGGAGCAAAAACTGCATCGCATTTGTCAGCAATTACAGCTTTGTGAAGATGACCATGTGCTTGAGATTGGAACCGGCTGGGGTGGCTTTGCGATTTTTGCCGCTAAATACTATGGCTGCCGAGTGACGACGACCACCATTTCCCAAGCGCAATTCGACCTTGCAAAGGCGCGAGTAGAGGCAGAAAATCTTAGCGATAAAATCACTCTGCTTTTTGATGACTACCGCGAGCTTACCGGGCAGTTTGATAAACTCGTTTCTATTGAAATGATCGAGGCGGTTGGCCATCAGTATCTCGACACCTATTTCAAAGTCTGCCATGAGCGGCTCAAACCCGGTGGCCAAGCCCTAATTCAAGCCATCACGATTGAAGATACTCGCTATGAAAAGGCACTAAAAGAAGTGGACTTTATCAAGCGCTATATCTTCCCCGGCTCCTTTATTCCCTGCAATCAACTCTTGATCCAAACCGCGGCCAATAATGGCCTGAAGCTTCATGATCTACATGATATCGGTCAAAGCTATGCCATTACATTGAACGCTTGGCATCAGCGCTTTCTCGACAATATTGATGCCGTGAGAGCATTGGGTTTTGATCAGCGCTTTGAGCGAATGTGGTCGTTTTATCTTTGCTATTGTGAGGCTGGGTTTATTGAAGAGCGCATCAGTGATGTGCAATTGCATTTCAAAAACACCATGAACATTGCGCCATGATCGATTCGAACCTTGATTATTCCAGTTTTTTAGCTGTCGCCGTAGTCAGTGTCATGGTGATGCTGGGTGCTTATATTTATGCACAAAAGCAGCAACGCGCGGGCATTGTCGATGCCTGCTGGGCATTGCTAATAGCCGCGGGCTCGCTGGCGTTTGCGGTTGTTCATCAAGGCGACCTTCTGCTGCGCGCTTTTATCGGCATTGGCAGCACGCTTTGGTTTTTGCGTTTGGGCTGGCATTTGCTTATTCGCTACCAACATGAGGAACAAGAAGATAGCCGCTATGCCAATATGCGCCAAGCGTTGGGTGATAAGGCCGCTATTGGTTTTTTGCTCTTTTTCCTGTTTCAAGCGGGCTTGGTCATGCTGTTTTTGGTCCCAATGTGGGCTATCACGCAATTACCGCTCAGCCAGCACAGCATAGTGATTCTTGCCGCCGCCCTAATGCTTGTGGCATTTTGGGGAGAGCATATTGCAGACAAGCAGTTATCGCAGTTTAAATCCAAGCCCGAAAACAAGGGCAAAGTCATGGATCAAGGTCTGTGGAAGTACAGCCGTCATCCCAATTATTTTTTCGAATGGCTACATTGGTTTGCCTATCCATTGATCGGCTTGGCCAGCGGACAATACTGGCTATGGTTTTACCCGCTGTTGATGTTTGTTTTTTTATACTTCATTTCAGGTATTCCATTTAGCGAAAAACAAGCGCGAAAATCCAAAGGGGAAGCCTATCGTCGCTATCAGGAGCGAACGTCCGTTTTCATCCTTTGGCCACCGAATACTTGGCCAAATAAAACATCCAAATCATAGGAGACTGGGTTATGAGTTTAGCTTTTCATCTTGCAGAAAACGGTTATTTACCCGATTCCATGCTTCGTTCAGGGATAAGAAAGCTCTGTCGAGACCGCTTAGCCAAAGAAGGCATAGATCAGCCTGAATTAGCCGAGGCACGCTATCAAGAGCTGCTGGGCGAACTACGTGCCAGCCCGCTTGCTATTGCGACCGATCAAGCCAATGAGCAACATTACGAGCTGCCCACTGAGTTTTTCAAAACGGTGCTCGGTCCACGCCTGAAATACAGCTCATGCTTTTACAGTGATGACAATAATACACTTGAACAGGCGGAAATCGCCGCGCTGCAACAAAGCTGCGAGCGTGCGCAACTGGCTGATGGACAGCATATTCTAGAGCTTGGCTGCGGTTGGGGCTCGTTAACGCTGTGGATGGCCGAACACTACCCTAATGCCAAGATCACGGCGGTATCCAATTCGAAAACCCAAAAGCTCTATATTGACGCCGAGGCGGCTCGACGAGGGTTTGATCACATCCATGTGATTACCTGTGACGTCAACCAGCTCTCACTTGAGGCAAATCAGTTTGATCGCGCGGTCTCAATTGAGATGTTTGAACATGTGCGTAATTACCAGCAATTATTCGCCAATATTTCGACTTGGCTGAAACCCGAAGGTAAACTCTGGTGCCATATCTTCACCCATCGCTTTTTGATGTATTCATTTGGTGATGAGAATGAGCAAAACTGGATGTCTAAATATTTCTTCACTGGGGGCATGATGCCGTCAAGCGATACCTTTTTGAACTTCCAAGACGATCTCAGCGTAGAGCAACGCTGGCTTTGGAGTGGACAACATTATGAAAAAACCGCCAACCACTGGCTCGACAACATGGATGCCAACAAAGATAATTTAATGCCATTATTTGATGAGGTGTACGGTAAAGATGCCTCAATATGGTGGCAACGCTGGCGCTTGTTCTTCATGTCTTGCGCCGAATTATTTGGTTTGGAAAAAGGCTGCCAATGGGGTGTTAATCATTATCGATTCACTAACCGTAAAACGCTTTAAACTCTTGATACTCAGCTAATTTAAGGAACTCATGTCAGTTATCCCACCATCGCTCAGTCTGATCATCAGCCGCTATTATTGGCTTCAGGTCACTTTCATCGCCATTGCGGTGATTACCGGCGTTGTAATGAGCGCGCTGATCATGCGTGGTTTGCTGATTAACGAGGCGCTAAAACAAGAAGCCGAGTATTTCTGGCATCGTTATGACATGAGCGCTGATGCCCCGATGCCTGATACCAAAAACCTTTCTGGCTATTTATGGTCTGATACCACCGCTCGACCCGAGTTCCTCGACGGGGTTTCACTGGAACAAGGGGTTCGCGAAATATTGATCGATGATATTGAAACCTTGGTGATGTACGACCGTCATAATGACCAGCACCTCCTGCTGATCTTCGCGGAAAGCAATGTTAATGAGCTGATTTGGTTTTATGGTATTGCGCCTTTAATCATCAGCCTGTTGCTGCTTTACAGTGTGCTTTGGCTGATTAGCCAGAAAACGTATAACCGTGTTTCGCCCATTAGCCAGCTCACGGACCGTATCCGCGAAACCGACTTTAATCTCGAAACCGCTGATGAAGACCCTTTTGATAATGTCGACACAGGCGCGAATATTGAGGCGGATGAGTTAAAAACCGCTCTTTCTCATTACCATCGAACGCTGGTTGACTACATTCAGCGCGAACGACAATTCACCGCTGAAGTCAGCCATGAACTGCGCACTCCTCTTGCCGTGCTCAAAGGCTCGATCCAAATGCTGATTTTAAAAATGGGGCAGAGCCCAGCATTAACGCGTATGCGAGCAACTACGGATGATATGGAAATCGTCATTGAAACCTTGCTCGGCATGGCCCGCGAAGGCAGCGAGTGGCTCACCAAAGAAGAGGTGGATTTGGGCGATGTTGCTGAGCGTATTAAAAACGAATTTCAATACTTAGCTGAGGGCTATAATATCCAGATTGATGTGCAAAGCCATGCGCAAAATACCCAGCTGGTCAACGAAGCTCTGCCTTATATCGTTCTGAGCAATTTGGTGCGTAACGCGATTTTGTACTCCCGCGGTAGCTGCGTTCGTATTGACATTTATGACGACCACTTCGTGGTCGAAGACGATGGCCGAGGTATGGATGAAACTCGCTACCAAAACATGAAAAAAACTAAAGAATATAAAGGGTTAGGCATTGGCATTAAGCTCGTCAGACGCCTTTGTGAAAGCATTCATTGGCAGGTGGAAATGAAAAACCGTATTGGTGAAGGGCTTAAAGTCATTATTCGTACACCGGCTACTCGCTAGGAGCATTTATGACGACACGTATTGAAAAAGACACCATGGGTGAGATCAAGGTTCCAGCCGATGCCTATTGGGGCGCACAAACTCAACGAAGTATTGAAAATTTTGATATTGGCGGAGAAACCCTACCAATACCGATGATACGCGCCATGGCCACCGTAAAAAAAGCGGCCGCTCAAACTAATGCGCAATTAGGGCGAATCGACGCTTCAACCAAAGCGTTAATCACCCAAGCCTGCGATGATGTACTTGATGGCCAGTTTGATGATCAATTTCCACTGGTCGTATGGCAGACAGGCTCAGGCACCCAAAGCAATATGAACATGAACGAGGTGATCGCCAACCGCGCGAATGAAATAGCTGGCCAGGCAAAAGGTAGCTACCAGCCGGTTCATCCTAATGACCACGTGAATCATGCTCAGTCAACCAATGACTCCTTCCCTAGCGCCATACATATTGCGGCGGTAAGCGAAATACACCATCAGCTCAAGCCCGCTGTATCTGAGCTTCGTAACACATTGGCGAGCAAAGCCGAGGACTTTAAAGATATTGTTAAAATTGGCCGCACTCATTTGCAAGATGCAACGCCTCTCACACTAGGCCAAGAGTTTAGTGGTTATGTCAGCCAGCTTGATCATAGCCTTGAGCGTATCGACCAAGCGCTCGCCGGCCTATATGAGCTAGCTTTAGGAGGGACGGCCGTTGGCACAGGCCTTAATAGCCACCCGGATTACGCACCCTTGGTGGCTCAGAATATCGCCGAATTAACAGGCCTACCCTTCGTGACTGCAGGTAATAAATTTGAAGCACTCGCAGGAAAAGATGCGGCTGTATTTGCCTCAGGCGCATTGAAAACACTGGCGGTCAGCTTAAATAAAATCGCCAATGATATTCGTTGGTTATCAAGTGGACCACGCTGTGGCCTAGGTGAGCTCAAATTACCGGAAAACGAGCCTGGCTCAAGCATCATGCCCGGCAAGGTCAATCCTACCCAAGCTGAAGCCATGACGATGGTCGTTGCTCAAGTGCTTGGCAATGACACAACGATCACAATGGCCGGTGCCAGCGGAAATTTTGAGCTGAATGTCTATATGCCAGTGATCGCCTACAACCTGTTGCAGTCGATCCGATTACTCGCCGATAGTTGTACCAGCTTTAATACTCACTGCGCTAAGGGTATCGAGCCTATTCACGATCAGCTTGAGGCTTATGTTAATGATTCACTGATGTTAGTGACCGCCTTGAACCGTCATATAGGCTATGAACAGGCGGCTAATATCGCCAAGACAGCGTATAAAGAAGGCATCACACTTAAAGAAGCGGCCGTAAAACTTAAGCTTCTAACGGACAAGGAATTTGATCAATACGTACAACCCAAAAATATGATTTCGCCT
>JBPEWS010000217.1:0-1775 GCA_052032465.1 Pseudomonadales bacterium | reverse complement strand
GCCCTTGTTTTGTCAGAAACTCTTTAAGGCTGAAAAATTCCGTTTGGGAATCATCGATAATTAAAATTCTGCTCACTGCTGCGTCTCCAGAGCGTATTGTCTTGCTACATCTAAAATATCTTTCCGCGTAAATGGTTTCGTCATATATTGTTCGCAACCAAGCAACTTGCCACGCGCTTGATCAAATGCGCCGTCTTTGCTTGAAAGCATAACGATAGGCAGCTTCTCATAATGCTCATGATTTTTGATCAATACACAGGTTTGGAATCCATCTAGGCGGGGCATCATAACATCCATGAATACCATCACAAACTCATGATCATGCAATACGCTAAGCGCTTCATAGCCATCTTCTGCCGTAATCACGTGGTAGCCCTCCGTCGTCAGTATAGTTTCAGCAACCTGACGGATGGTTCGACTATCATCAACCACTAAAATCTTTTTTGCTTCCGTTGGTGCCATATAATATTTCCCCCTGAAACCGAATTTCGTGTCAAAATAGTACTTTTACAGAATTTTTGAATTTAAGTAAACTAACCTTTTACATTTCTACATCTTATGACGAACAGTAACCGACGTATAGTCTACCCAGGCACTTTTGATCCTATCACCAATGGGCACGTTGATTTAATCGAGCGCGCCGCAAAATTATTTGATCATGTTATCGTTGCGGTGGCCGAAAGCCCACACAAAACCCCTCTTTTTAGTCTTGAAGAACGCACACGTTTTGTTCAAGCTACCGCACAACGTTTCGACAATGTTGAGGTTTGCGGTTTCGATTGCTTGCTGGCCGATTTTCTTGAAGAAAAGAACGCAAATTTATTGCTTCGCGGCCTTCGCGCTGTTTCAGACTTTGAGTATGAGTTTCAGCTAGCTAACATGAATCGTCAACTCAAACCTGATATGGAAACACTCTTTGTTACACCTTCGGAACACTTGTCTTACATTTCATCCACTTTGGTGCGCGAAATCGCCCGCCTTAAGGGCGAAGTGGGCAAATTCGTACCCGAAATAGTGCACCAGGCTTTGATCGAAAAATTCCGCTAAACAATGTCCTTAAAGATCACGATTGAATGCATTAACTGCGATGTTTGCGAGCCCGTTTGCCCTAATGAGGCAATATATATGGGCGAGGAAATCTATGAGATTGACCCTGAGCTTTGCACTGAGTGTGTCGGGCATCACGACGCCCCTCAATGCCAGTTGGTTTGTCCTGTAGATTGCATTCCGCTTGATCCAGAGCACAAAGAAACCCAAAGCCAACTTCAGGCGAAATACGAGCGCCTACAAAATAACAGCTAGAGAGTGTTGTCACTGACTCAGCGCCCAATAGAATCGCTCTTGTTTTTTCTTTTGGGTTCTCACAAATAATAAAGGCCGCAAAAGCGGCCTTTATTACAGACAGGTTGTGAATTACCCTTCGGCAGATGCCATCGAGATTTTCACCAACTGATCCATGCCTAAGCTAGCGTCAGACAAGGTTTTTGTATGCGCCTTGGCAACGTCACTTAAGTCTGATGGCAAGCCACCAACAGCAATCACTGTCAGACCTGCGTCAATCAGTGCGTTGATAACAGCACCAGCGTGCTCGCCCAACGCAGCGGTATCAACAGAGTATGTGTGACGACCTTCACGGAACAATGCCGTTTCAAGCGCTGCTTGCTTGTCAGCAACAGAACCCTCAAGGCTGATCAACCATGATGTTTGGTTCTTCTGGCCCATACGAACGATACGATCAACGTTCAACTCGCCATCATCACCTTCAACGTCTTGCA
>JBPEWS010000216.1:0-1702 GCA_052032465.1 Pseudomonadales bacterium | reverse complement strand
ATCCCGCTTAGGATATCGCGCGTAATCATCGGCAATTGCAATTGAGTTTTCATCAATGCTGTTTTTTGATCGGTGGTCATTTGCTTTATCCTTTATCAATATATTTTTATATGCGCTTTTCTATGTTTTTGCGCCGTTGTTAATTCCCTTCTTAATGCCTAAAAGTAAACAAACCTTTAAAACTTCTTTTAATTAATACGATTATATGGAATATATATCATGGGTTGTCTTGACCTGCCCCACATGATGGTACCAGTTCGAGAGTTAGTCACTGGTTTGGTTTCAATGCGTTAGCCACCATGTGTGGTGACTCAAGCGTAGCGTAAGGCATCACACATGGTTTTGGCAAGATCGTTTGTGGTGCAGGTGGCCTATAACCGAGCGAACTATGTGGCCTTTTTGTGTTGTAATGCACCCTCCAACGCTCGATCAGAACCTGCGCTTCATGCAGAGTATCGAACAATTCACGATCCAATAATTCATCCCTGAGTTTGCCGTTAAAGCTTTCATTATAGCCATTTTCCCATGGGCTGCCCGGCTCGATATAAGTCGGTTTTACCTCCATCTTTCCCAGCCATTCCCTGACCGCTATAGCTGTAAACTCTGCGCCGTTATCGCTGCGGATATGATCAGGCATACCGCGATCAATAAACAGGTTTTCAAGTGCTTCGAGTACATCACCGCTTTTGAGCTTTCGTTTTGTCACGATTGCCAAACATTCGCGGCTATATTCATCAATCACGGTGAGCATTCTGAATGCCCGCCCGTCTTTTGTTCGATCATGCACGAAGTCGTACGCCCAGACATGGTTTCGCCAGGATGGACGCAGCCGAATGCAAGAGCCGTCATTCAGCCATAACCTTCCTCTCTTGGGTTGCTTCATCGGAACTTTCAGCCCTTCACGCCGCCAAATACGCCACACGCGCTTGTGATTAACCTCCCAGCCTTCGGCTTGAAGAAGCGCCGTGATACGGCGATAACCATAGCGGCCATACTCACTGGCAAGCCTTATAATGGCTTCAGTCAAAGCATCTTCATCATTGCGGCGCACATGTTCGCGGCGCTGCGTTGAACGGGGTTGTTTTATCACCGCGCAAGCCCGGCGCTCTGATACGCCGAGCTTTTCACTTACGTGATCCACGCACTCACGGCGGGCGGAAGGGCTTAATACTTTCCCGACAAAGCCTCTTCCAAGATCAGCTTATCGAGCGTTAAGTCCGACACAGCCTTACGCAGCCGTTGGTTCTCTTTTTCTATTTCCTTAAAACGCTTGGCCTGATCGATATTGATCCCGCCATATTCTTTGCGCCAGCGATAATAGGTCTGCTCTGATATACCGCATGAGCGGATCGCCTGCTCAGCAGGCTGCCCCTTAGCGGTATAAATCTCTACCTCGCGTAAGATTTTGATGATTTCCTCTGTTTTGTATCTCTTGCCTCGGCTCATAATCTGTCTCCTTTCATAAAGACTTTTATAAACCAATTCCTAACTCAAAAAATGGACCGATTTTAGGGGGCAAGGTCAGTCTACACTCAGGTTACTCTATTGTAGTAGATTATGTTTTTTAGGTTTTCACCTCATTGCTGCCGGCTCTAATTTGATTAAGAAATTGTTCGACAGACATTTTCAAGTTACTGGATAGATCGGTTACTTCTTTAGCGGCATTGAGAACAGATGTCGCCGATGTTCCTGTTTCTTGGGC
>JBPEWS010000215.1:0-4872 GCA_052032465.1 Pseudomonadales bacterium | reverse complement strand
CAGGCTCTGCCATGCTGGCATTGGCCGCCTCTACCCTAATCGCCTTTAGAAAGCGCTCGCTTCGCAAATGGTTACTACCAAGCTTGACGGCATTTTTCTTTCTCGCCCTTGCAGGTTCACTGATCAGCGGCATCGAAACCTCATTCTGGCTTGTCGCATTGATCGGCTTATTCTTATTGCTAAACGCTATTTTATGGGTGCCTCTGCCACAGAAAACAGTCTCAAGTCAGCGCGAACAAGGCACAGTTAAGTGGTTCCATTCTAAAAAGGGCTACGGCTTCATTTCACGCCCTAACGGGGATGATTTATTTGTTCATTATCGTGGTATCGAAGGTGACGGGCACAAAACCCTCGCTGAAGGCCAGATCGTTGAATACCTTATTGTTAAAAGCTCACGCGGATTGCAAGCAAAATACGTCGCTATCGTTAACGAATAACCCATGTTGTCGATCGACTGGGAAAATCATCACGGCGCCGTCTGGCGCCCGTACAGCAAACGCTGGCATGCCGTTCAGCGCATATCAGCTCCTAGTCTAGACCAACTTTTGAATATTGAGCCGCAAAAGCGTGCCCTGCGCCAAAACACCGAACGCTTCCTAAAAAAACTACCCGCTCAACACGCAAAACTCTGGGGTGCAAAAGGCACGGGTAAATCTTCTTTAGTTCGAGCCATAGCCAAAGCCTACACCAGCTCGGGTCTGCGTATTGTTCAGCTATGCAAAGCGGACTTAATCATGCTGCCTGATGTGGTCGATGCCTTAAGAAATGAGCCGTATCGGTTTATTGTGTTTTTCGATGACTTGAGCTTCAGCGACGTCAACGACGACTTTCAAATGCTTAAGAGCATGATAGATGGCACCATTGAGGCGCCCGCTGAAAATATTCGCTACTACGTAACCTCGAACCATCGACGTTTTATTAACGAAAGCATGCAGCATAACCTACTCAGTGACGTTGCTAGTGATACCTTAAACCACAGCGAAGTCGTTGAGGACAAGCTAGCACTGGCTGACCGCTTTGGCCTTGAGTTATCATTTTACACTATTTCACAATCTGAATATTTCCTTCTCATAGAGAAAGGCCTTAATCTTTCCCTTGAGTCAGACCATGAGAAGCGGCGCTTAGCCATTCAGTTTGCGACTCAAAAAGGAACGAGAAATGCGCGCACAGCCGAGCAGTTCTGCGCACAATTTATTAATCAATAACAAGAATAAAAACGAGGATTATTATGGGATCACCAATTGTAATTATCACTGGCGCAGGCTCTGGAATTGGCCAAGCACTAGCTAAAAAATACGCTGAAGATGGCGCCGCTCTTGCAATCAGCGATATCAACGAAACCACACTCGCTGAAACTGTTGCCCAGTGTGAAGCACTTGGCGCCAAGCAAATTCACTCGCAAACGCTTGATGTCGCCGATGAAGACGCTTGGAAGACCTATGCACAAACCGTAGAAAGCACACTAGGCCCTGCCACGCTAATTATCAACAACGCAGGTGTAACCGTAGCCTCTCGCGCCGATGAAGTCAGCATGAAAGACTTCGAGTGGATCATGAACATTAACTTCTGGGGTATGGTTTATGGCACATTAGCCTTTCTAGACCAAATCAAAGCGACCAATGGTCAGATTGCCAACGTCTCAAGTATCTTCGGCTATTTTGCGACACCAACGCAGTGCACGTACCATGCCAGCAAGTTCGCCATCCGTGGCTTTACTGAGTCTTTATACCAAGAGCTCAAACTCAGCCACCCTAAAGTCGGCATTACCACCATTGCACCGGGCGGTATTCGCACCAATATCATCCGTAATGGCAAGATTCTTGATCGCACCTTATCATTCGACCAAGAAGAGTTTGCTAAAAACTTTGATAAGATTGCCTCAACCTCGTCAGAAGGTGCCGCCAAGGTGATTTTTAAAGGCTTGAAAAAGCGTAAACGTCATATCTTAATCGGCATTGATGCACACTTCTTGCGCATGCTAACCCGACTGTTTCCGTCGCAATACTTGAATATGGTGTTGTGGTGGTCTCGTGTACAGGCGAAAGTAGCGGCCAAGAAAAACAAGAAGAACGCTTCCTAGCACTTCTTAATAAGGCTTTTCTGAGCGGCAAGCTGGGTGTTATCTAAACATCCAGCCCAAGCTCATTGACTTTGCGAGTCAATGTATTTCTTCCCCAGCCCAATAATTTAGCCGCCTCACTACGCTTGCCGTGAGTTAGCTCTAAAGCAGCCTCAATATGAATCTTCTCAAACTCAGGCAAGGTCTCATTTAAAATATCGCTCTCGCCCTGCGCCAGCAATGCTTTAACATGCTGCTTCAGCGAATCACCCCATAACAACGGAGGGTCAAGCTCATGGCTCAAATCAGACCCATTAGAAACTGCAGTTTCCTCGATAGCAGAAGTGGCTGCATCCTCATGTTGTTGGGCAATAGCAACCGCTGAACTCACCGCTTGTCGGACCAACTGCTTGTCTTTTTTCAGCTCGGTTTTCACTTCATCAGGCAAATCAGCAGGCAAAACCTCATTACCCACCGACATTAATAATAACCACTGACAGACATTATTTAACTGGCGAACATTGCCCGGCCAATCATAGCGGACTAATTGCTCAAGCAGGTCTGGGTGCAGCTTTTTCACTGGCACCTTATGAATCGACGAAGCATAAGCCATAAAATGTTCCATCAACTGCGGTATGTCTTCTTTACGCGCACGAAGCGGCGGAATACGAATCGAAATCACATGCAAGCGATGATACAAGTCCTCACGGAATCGGCCTTCTTCCACCAGCTTCTTCAAGTTTTGGTGCGTTGCAGCCACCACACGAACATCCACCGCAATTGATTCATGGCCGCCAACGCGATAAAACTCATGCTCCTGTAGCACACGCAATAAACGCGTTTGCGCATCCAGCGGCATATCACCGATTTCATCCAAAAACAGCGTGCCATTATTCGCCTGCTCAAATCGTCCCGTGCGCTTAATGTTCGCGCCTGTAAAAGCACCCTTTTCATGACCAAATAGCTCAGACTCAATCAAGTCTTTTGGAATAGCAGCCATATTAAGCGCCACAAATGGCTTTTCTTTGCGGGGGCTATGGTTATGGATCGCACGAGCCACCAGCTCTTTACCCGTGCCTGACTCGCCCGTAACCAGCACATTAATACTTGTCTGCGATAAACGTCCGATCAATCGAAACACTTCTTGCATCGCAGGGGCATTACCAATGATTTCACTCGAGTTAGCACCCGTGGATAACTGGTTTTCTTTAGGCTGTTCTTTGGGCTTCGAGGCGATCTGCGTCTCGCTCACCCGAATGGCACGCTGAACAAGGGCAACGGCCTCATCAAGGTCAAACGGCTTCGGCAAATACTCAAAAGCGCCCAGCTGAAAGGACTCTACCGCATTCGCAATATCCGAATGCGCCGTCATAATAATCACCGGCAGATCAGGAAAATCAAACTTCACTTCTTTCAACAGCGCATGTCCATCCATCCCTGGCATCGAAATGTCGCTCACTAATACATCTGGCGCCTCATCACCTAAGGTGTCTAATAACTTTTCAGCGTCTTCAAACGCTTTCACCTTAAACCCAGACTGTTCTAACGCACGTTGTAAAACAAAACGAATCGAACTGTCATCATCGATAATCCAGATGGTATTGGCCATTTACTCACTCCACATAAGGTAGATTCACCTCAAACACTGTATGTCCCGGCTCACTAAAAAACTTAATGATTCCCTGATACTGGCTCACGATATCTTGAGAGATTGATAAACCCAGGCCATTTCCGTCCTTTTTTGTCGTGACCGCTGGAAAAAACAATCTTTCTCTAATCTCTGGATCAATACCAGGCCCGTTGTCTTCGATTGTGATGACCAAAACCAGACGATGGCGATGCTCACCAATCATCATATGACTCCGACAGCGGGTTTTGATTGATACACAAGCATTTTTCGTTCCATGTTCGCGCAATGCCTGCTCGGCATTGGTGACCAAGTTTAAAATCACCTGTACCAGCTGAGAAAAATCCGCAAATATATCCGGCAAACTGGGGTCATAATCCTTTTTCAAACGCACAGCATCGTCTTCCATTTGGTTTTTGACCAGCCCCGCAACATGCTCAATAACTTCATGAATATTGACCATTCGTTTTTCAGGCAGCTTATTCCCGCCAAGAAACGAATCTGTTAGGCCTTTCAAACGATCCACCTCACGGATAATAATGTCCGTATAGCAGGTTAGGTTCTCGTCATCTTTGACATCTTTGGCCAATAGCTGAGCTGCGCCGCGCACACCAAACAGTGGCGTCTTGATCTCATGGGCAATACTACGAATCAAATGGCGAATCGCCTGATGGTTATGAATGGTTTTCTCTTCCTGAGTAATTCGGTGCGCATGGTCAATATCGACCACCTCAATAACCAAGGAGTCCTCAAGGCCTTGGCTTACCGAAAAATCCACCCAGCGACGACCCGTAGGCGTAATTAACAGGGTTTCTCGTTTAGTAAAAGAGCCCTGCTCATGAATCGCCTGATCAAACGCTTGGCGCGTTGCCTCATCCTCATAAAAGATCGGCGGCAACGGCTTGTCGAGATAAGTCGACAAGCCCTCACCTAATAAATACTCAGCCGATGCATTCATGTACTGAATATGCAGCTCATGATTCACCACAATAATGGCTGTTTTCAAAAACTGCGGTAACTGCTCCTTATGCAACGGCATGTTCCCTTACCAGCAAAGCGCTTGCTTTTGCAGCGTAATAATCTCGGCAATGCCTTTTTCAGCCAAATCCAACATCGCATCGCGCTGCTCACGAGTGAACGGGTCTGCCTCAGCTGTGCCCTGAATCTCGACAAAACCGCCATGCTG
>JBPEWS010000214.1:0-4043 GCA_052032465.1 Pseudomonadales bacterium | reverse complement strand
GCGCTTGTGGGTGTGTCGGCCATAATGGGGCCTTTGACGGCGACCACGGCGGTAAAATCACCTGAGGCGGCCTCGCTTAGGCTGGTGTTTTGGCAGCCTGGTGTCATCATCAGCTGGTAGGTGATGAAAAACAGGTAAGCGAAGGTTAGTACGCGGAAGAAAATTCGCCAGCGACGCTCTCGACGGTCGCTGTCTTGCATTTTATAGAGCAATTTCTCGATCAGTTTCCATTCGCGTTCGTTTTCAGGGTAATTTGAGTTGTCCATAGGGCACCTATTTTAGCCAATGATGAATATCGCTCATTGTATGAAGAATTGTTTTCGGGTCGCAAGCCTCAAGCGCCTCAATAGAGTGAGCGCCGTAGCTCATGCCGACACTGTCCATGCCAGCTCGCTGGGCCATTTCCAGATCGTAGGTGGTATCACCAACCATTAGCGCTTTGTGGGCAGGGACATCAAGCTCGTCAAGAATTTCATGCAGCATATGCGGGTCAGGCTTAGATGTTGTTTCATCGGCGCATCGGCTGGTGTGAAATACCTCGCTAATTGAAGACAGGCCGAAATGTCGGTCAAGCCCAGCGCGGCTTTTTCCTGTGGCTACCGCTAATTTATGTTGCGAGCTGAGCTCGCGCAGCGTTGATTCCACCGTGGGGTAAAACTGTATGTCGTTAGCAAAAGAGCTTAGCCAAGCGCTTTTGTAGGCATCGATCATGCCGTGAATCTGTGTGTCTGTGGCCTGTGGGTGCAGGGTCAAGATCGACTCATGAATACCAAGGCCAATAATGCTTTGCGCCTCAAGGTCGGTGAGTTGAGGTAGGCCGACCTGCTCGCCCGCTACGTGAATACATTGCACGATTTGTTGGATCGAATTAACGACCGTGCCATCCCAGTCAAAGATGATCAGTTCATATTTCATTGTTTTAAGGTCTTTATCCATTGTTGCCAGTTGTCATCGGGAGTGGACTGCCAGTGTTGCTGTTCGCCTGCTTCATCGACTAGGCTAAGTTGCTGCGCGTGAAGCATCAGTCGAGGTTTGCCTAGTGCTTGGTCAGTTTCTTGTTCGCCGTATTTGCTATCACCAACAATCGGGTGACCTGCAAATTGACAATGAACGCGAATCTGATGGGTTCGGCCTGTAATTAAGGTGGCGCGTAATAAGCTGAACTCGCCCTGTGTTTTGCTGGCCCAGTGCTCAACAAGCTCAAAACGTGTCTCACTTGGCTTGCCATTTGCACTGACTCTCACAAAGCGCTCATTATTTGCCGCAGTGTATCGCTCAAGGGGTTGTTTAATGATTTGATCGCCTTTCCAGCGGCCATGAACCAAGACTAAATAGCGCTTGTTAATGGCTTTGTGATCACGAAAAAGGTCATGATAGTAATGCAGTGCCGCACGGTTTTTGCAGATAAGTAATAGACCTGAAGTGTCTCGATCCAAGCGATGAGCAAGCTCAGCTTTTGACCACTGTGGCTTAACCTGTCTTAAGGCTTCGATCAGGCCGAGATTAATTCCGCTGCCGCCATGAACAGCGATGCCTGCGGCTTTATCCAGTACGATGACTCGTCGATCCTCGAAAACCACCCGCGAGCTAATGCTTTGTGCAATTTGGTCATTGATCTCAGGTGTTTGCGTCGAGGCGCGTCTTACTGGAGGAATGCGCACAATATCGCCTGGCTGGAGGCGGCTTTTGGCATTAACTCGCTTTTTATTAACACGCACCTCGCCCTTGCGAATAATTCGATAAATATAGGTTTTGGGCACGCCTTTTAGGACTTTGATTAAATAATTATCAATGCGCTGATTAGCTTCTTGTTCTGTCAGGGTAACCAGCTGCACAGTGTTATGGTTTTCGTTGCTTGACTCGCTTTGAGGTTGTTGGCTGTGCTCTTTTTTGCTCGCTTGGCGCTGCGGTTTTGGCGCACTGGTTGCACTGCGATGTTCAGCGTGGCTTTTTGTGCTGGTGTGGCTCGTCTGCTGATTGCGCGTTGGTTTGTTGCCCGGCTTTTTATTGCTTGTCGTTTTGCTGTGCGCTTGAGAGGCGTTTTTTGAAGAAAAGCGCGATGATTTTTTGGGTGTTGGTCGTTGTGGCATGTCAGAAGGTGAAATGGCTGTCAATAAGGCATTGCTCAAAATTTGCGCTAATGATAACATAAGTGATGGTTTGCAGTAGATTATACTTGCTTTTATTAAAGTGTATTCTGCGCGAGCTTCTGGATCAGCAGCGAGTCATCACTCATTGGAGTTTTTGTTACGCATAAGACTGACACCAGCGTCGTGGCGCTCACTGGCATAGACACAGAGCGTACCGATTTTTTTATGAACATTTGCAGAAACCAGATTGTATTGACGTGACTGTGAAACCCAGATGAGGTTTGCAGGTCGTCTTGAGATAAGAAAAAATGAATCACCATTGCGTTTTTATTGATCAACTGTTGGCGTCGGAGCCACCTGTGGTCTATTCCTGCTAGATTGATTTTCCCTAAAACCTAAGCAAACGCTGAGTTAAAGCGCTTGTGTAGTGAGGTTTTGGGTTTTTTACTTATGCTTTCTGGTTTCGGCCCTACTATAGGATTGAAACATGAAACGTATCTTAGTGAATACGCGTCACGAAGAAGAAGTACGCGTTGCTCTAGTTGATGGTCAAAAACTCTATGACTTAGACCTTGAGTATCGTTCGCATCACCAGAAAAAAGCCAATGTTTACAAGGCGGTCATTACTCAGATCGAGCCAAGCTTGGAAGCGGTTTTTGTTAATTATGGCGCAGACCGTCACGGTTTCTTGCCTTTAAAAGAAATTTCTAAAGAGTATTTTGCAGAAGGCGTTGAGTTTCATAGCAAAAATATTCGTCAGCTTTTGTCGATCGGCCAAGAGTTGATTGTTCAAGTCGAAAAAGAAGAGCGTGGTAATAAAGGTGCGGCATTGACGACATTCATTAGCCTAGCGGGGCGCTATTTGGTCTTGATGCCAAATAATGCACGCGCTGGTGGTATTTCTCGTCGAATCGATGGTAAAGAGCGCGCAGAGCTGAAACAGGCGTTGAGCCAAGTCACGGTGCCTAAGGGTATGGGTATGATTGTGCGCACAGCGGGCCTAGGCCGAAGCTCACAAGAGCTACAGTGGGATCTAGATTATTTGGCTAACCTTTGGTCAAAAATCAGCGAGGCTGCCGAGCGTCGTGCACCATTTCTTATTTTCCAAGAAAGTAATGCCATTATCCGTGCGATCCGTGATTACTTGAAGCCAGATATTACCGAGCTGGTTTTTGATAACGCCGAGTCATATGAGGAAGGCCTTGAGTTTCTTAAGATGGCCGCTCCTGAGTATATTGAGCGTGCGCGTCTATATGACAATGATGTTCCTTTATTTATTCGTTACCAAATTGAAAGCCAGATTGAATCAGCTTATGCACGTGAAGTGAAGCTACCTTCAGGTGGATCAATCGTGATTGACCCAACAGAAGCGATGGTGAGTATTGATATTAACTCATCGCGAGCAACCAAGGGTGCTGATATTGAAGAGACAGCAACGAACACCAACCTTGAGGCAGCTACCGAGATTGCTCGTCAGTTACGCCTTCGTGACTTGGGTGGTTTGATCGTAGTTGATTTCATCGACATGCTCAAAGAAGAGAATCAGCGTAAGGTAGAGAACCGCTTAAGCAAGGCACTTAGTGATGATCGTGCGCGTGTGCAAATGACGACAATTTCGCGATTTGGCCTATTGGAAATGTCGCGACAGCGCTTGCGTCCGTCGCTGGATGAAACAACAAGTCGAGTTTGTCCGCGCTGTGAAGGCCAGGGCACCATCCGTAAGGTGGGCTCACTGAGCTTATCGATTCTTCGCATCATTGAAGAAGAGATCATGAAAGAAAATACCGCAGAAATTCAGGTGCAAGTTCCTGTGGCGGTTGCAACGTTCCTACTCAACGAGAAACGTGAAGAAATGCTTCGTTTGGAAAGTGTCTATAAAACACGTTTGGTGATTATCCCGAACCTAAACCTTGAGACGCCGCATTACGAAATTAAGCGCATTAAAAACAAAGA